>JAFSOM010000455.1 GCA_017447005.1 Oscillibacter sp. | reverse complement strand
AGGGTTGCGCGGCGCTGGTAACACTGCGCGGCCCACCGCTTATTTTGTTTCAATAGCGTCCGGCGTTCCGAAAGACCGTCCCGGACGCTATGCCGCTATTATAGCGGAATCTTTTCCCGTTTGCAAGACCTTTTTTCAAATTTCCCCAAATTTTTTCAGGTTGCGCGTAATCGAACCCCACCCCCAGTCCCCCAACCCATTAAGGGGCGGGGGAACGTAATTTGAAACGAAAAATCAATGAAATCACGTTCCGAATGACGGAAAGTTTCCCCTGAAAGGTGGGATTTAGGGGGGCTGTTCCCGCCTGACGCGCCGTAACGCAAACTTGACGCATACCGCCGCTAAAAAACGGGGACGCTGTACGCATAGCGTCCCCGCGAATGACATCAGGTCAAGTCCATGAGCAGAACGGCGGGCACCGTCCAGAGGAACAGGAACAACAGCAGATTCAGCGGCGAGAGCAGATAATATTTCGCCTGATAGACCAGATAGAACGAAAGCAACGTCCCGACGGCGCTACCGAATAAGGCCAAGCGCGTCGAACGCTTCACACCCGCGCACAGGCGCAGACTTCCCACCACCGTTTCCGCGTAAGGCAAGAGGCCTTCCCGGAACAGTAGGCCACGCGGAGACTGCCGACTGTCGCTCATAGCGCTGAGGGCTATCCGGTTATTCAGTCCGGGGTAGTCCACGTCGATTTTACGCCGGAAGACGCGTTGCAACAGTTTCGGGGTCACATTGGGGTCACGCGCCGCGAGAATCGCCGTGACGCGGTTTCGGCGCATGAGGCGTAAGGCGAAATCCACGTTTTCCAGCGCGTCGTAGCGTAACGCGAACGTCGCCGCGAGTTCGCCGTTGACGGACAGGTACAGCCCCATGGGGAAATAGAAGTCGCCGGGGAACTGTACGGACATTTTCCGCAAAAACGACGACGTGCCAAGCAGTATTTTGTCCTCCCCGATAGTCCCCGAGAAGCCGCCAACCTCATAGAAATGGAAGTCGCGCACGGACAGATACTCGCCGCCTTCGCTTTTCAAGAGGTCGTCGAAAATCCGTTCCAGTCCGCACCCGGATTCCCGTATCATGCTTGCCGTGATGGAGACTACCGTCGGCATTTCCTCTTCATAGAGGCGCACATCTTCCAGCAGTACGGCCCCGGGCGGGAACAGGTCACTGTCCGTGACAATCATCTTTTTCTTGTGCGCAATCCGTTCGGCTCCGCGCCATCCGGCGATAGCGCAGCCGGATTTTTTCAGTCGCGCCGCCAGTCGCGCCCACGGTAGGCCCCAGCAGAACGGTAGCGCCAGCGTCGCGCCCGCCGCGAGAATCGCCGACCAGTTCAGGAAGAAATCGCTCCCCCGCTCCAGTCCGAAAGAACTCAATCCGGCGAAGACGAGGCTTGCCGCCAGCGTGACCGGGAGAAAGAGCGTTTGCCAGCGCGTGGAAAAATTCTGTTCCAGCGTCGCGGTATAGAACCCCGTGACGGCGCCGCGCTGTTTGCGCGTACCCTGTACGGATTCCGTCACCAGATAGGGCGGATTGCGGTCAAGTCCCGCCGCGTGGAACGTGTCATAGTTCCCGTGGCTTTCCAGACTGGAACCGAGTTTCGCCGTCAGCAACGCCAGACACGCTATCGCGCCGTAAGGCTCCGCCATGCTCCGTCCGGACAGAAACGGCATGGTCAAACAGTCCAGACAGGCCGCAATCGCGGAAACGCCGCAAAGGAACGTAGCCGTACAGCGGTTATCGGTGAACACGCCCCGGCACAGCCACAGCGCCGCGCCCATACAGAGCAGGAGCAGAACCGGACGCAGAATCACGCTTCCGGTCAGGAAGGGGAGACGCAGGCCGAGGGATTCCAGAATCAGAACAAGCGTCGGCAAAATCGCGGGGATTATCGCGGGTAAAATGCCCTCAATCCGCTTTACGTATTCTTTCCGGGTCTGTTCGGCGGCGATTTTCAGCGCGGGTTCCGGGCCGACAACCTCTGGAAACTCCGCCTCTTCCATGGGGAGTTCCTCGTCGGCGTCGCGCATACGCTGACGGGAAAACAAGGAACGGCGGGAAGTCCGGCCCTCGAAAGCCGCGTCCGCCTTCACCGCGTCCACGGTATTTCCCACCACTTCTTCCAGCGAAACCGACTGCGGCTCGCTCTCTTTGACGTTCTCTTTGAGGTCTTTCGCGGCCTTACGCCGTCCGAAGAGACGTTGCCAGAGCGTAAGACGGGCCTGTGATTTGCGCGTCTTACGCGGCGTCGGACGCTCGAACGCCTGCGTGTCCGACAGCGTATCGGTATCGGCCTCGCCCACGGCGTCAAAAATATCGCTTGCGGACGCTTCCGGCGCCGTCTCCGCGACGGTTTCCGGCGTCTCCGCGACGTTCTCCGTGATGGACGCGTCGAAACTCGTTTCCGTGACGCTTTCCGTCATGGACGCGTCGAACGCGGTTTCCGCGACGGCTTCCGGCGTCTCCGTGACGCTCTCCGTTACGGACGCGTCGAATAGCGTTTCCGTGACTGCTTCCGGCGTTTCCGTGACGCTTTCCGTCATGGACGCGTCGAACAACGTCTCCGCGACGGTTTCCGGCGTCTCCGAGGCGCTCTCCGTGATGGACGCGTCGAACAGCGTCTCCGCGACGCTTTCCGGCGTCTCCGTGACGCTCTCCGCCGTCGTTTCCGGCGCGGAGGTCGAGAACAGACGCCCTACAATCGGCGTTTCGTACATAAGCCCTTCCGATTCTTCCGGCGCGGGTTCGGACACTTCCTCCGTCTCCGGAACGTCGAAAAGTTCGTCCAAATCCGTATCCTTCACGGGCCGGATTCCTTCCGCCGCCTGTTCCGCTTCCTTATTCGCCCGGAAATCCGCCAGAATCGAGTTGAGCGAGTAATTTTCCTCCGCTTCCGCGTTCGCCTTGACTTTCGCGCCCGGTTTGGCCTTGGCGGAGTTCAGTTTCCGTTTCCGCTCCCTGCGCTTGCTCTTCACTGACATATCATCCCCTCTTTCGTCCTCAAACTTATGTCCCATGTCCGGCGGCGCCTCTCTGCCGGACAGCCTCATAGAGCAGTACCGCGCACGCCGTCGAAGCGTTCAGGGAATTGATGTTCCCTTTCATGGGAATTTTTACTAAAAAATCGCACTGTTCCGCGGCAAGACGCGTCATGCCGGCGCCCTCACTGCCAATCACGAGCGCGGCGGGGCCTGTCCAGTCGGTTTCGTAGAGCGACGCCGCGCCGGACGCGTCCGCGCCGTAAATCCATAGCCCGCGCTTCTTCAAGTCCTTCAGGAGCGCGGGGATATTCGCCACCCGCGCCACGGGCAAGTAGGACACCGCGCCCGCCGACGCTTTCGCTACCACCGCCGTCAATCCCGCGCTGCGCCGTTTGGGAATTATCACGCCGTGCGCTCCGGCGCATTCGGCGGTACGGATAATCGCGCCGAGATTGTGCGGGTCGGAGATTTCGTCGCATACCACCACAAGCGGCGCCTCCCCGCGTTCCGACGCTATGCGCAAGATGTCTTCAACGTCAACGTATTTCGCCGCCGCCGCAAGCGCGATAACGCCCTGATGGGCGCCCGTGACGCTCATACTGTCCAGCTTACGGCGGTCGGCGTCGGCGACGACGGCCCCCGCATTACGCGCTAACGCGGCGATACGGCGTAACGGCGCGCTGTCCTCCCCGCGCAGTATCCAGACTTTATCAACAGGCGCGCCCGCCCGGAGCGCTTCCGTGACGGCGTTCCGGCCCTCAATCCATCCGTCCGGCGCGGACGGGGCTTTCCGTTTCTCTTCCATAGCCACCCCTCACAAGGTTGTATCCCGTCCCCGGCGTCCGGCGGCGGGTTTCTCCGCGACATTATACGCCAGTATACCATATTTGGCAAACGCATAAAAGCGAAATTTACAGAAACTTTACTAAAAAAAGAAAGTCGCGCTTGTCAGCGGGCGGGGATTGTGCTATACTGACCCAATGCAATCATGAAAACGTCCTTTGAAAGGAGACTCTGCGCATGGATAACCGAAACAATCGCGGCAATCAGGGCGGCGGAGGCCCCGGAAATAATAATAAAAATCAGAATTTCCGGAGCGCGGCGCAACTGGTTCTCATTGCCGTCGTCATTTCCGTGCTGTTCAACTACGGCACATCCTATATGAGCAACACCAATAAGCGGGCCTCGTCGCTGGAACTGGAGTACAGCGACTTTCTGACCATGGCCCAAAACGGCGACGTGGAATCGGTCGACTTCGACAATGAGGAGGCCATACTGCTCATTGTCCCCACGGACGGCTACGTGTATCAGGGCGACGGCGACACGGCCTATACGAAAGGCACGGACGCCGACGGAAATCCCGTTTACACGTTCACCGGGCCGAACGGGCACGAACTTCACGCCAGTCTGCGCCTGTTCACCGTACAGGTCGAGAGCAACGACGCGACGGTCGCGTTTTTGCGGGACTGCGGCGGGAATATCCGTATCAACGAGGACTACCAGCCGCCGATGAATCCGATACTGGTATTTTTCGTCAACCTGCTCCCGTTCATCATCATTCTGTTGAGCATGTCGCTGTTCATGAACTGGATGGCGTCGCGGGGCGGCCTTGGCGGTATCGGCGGTATCGGCGGCGTGGGCAAGTCCAACGCGAAAGTGTATATGGAACGCTCCACAGGCGTGACGTTCCGCGATGTCGCCGGACAGGACGAGGCCAAAGAATCCGTGACGGAAATTATCGACTTTCTGCACAATCCGGGCAAATATACGGAAATTGGCGCGAAACTTCCCAAAGGCGCGTTGCTCGTGGGGCCTCTGGGCACGGGTAAAACGCTCTTGGCGAAAGCCGTCGCCGGGGAAGCGGGCGTTCCGTTCTTCTCGATCTCCGGATCGGATTTCGTCGAACTTTACGTCGGCGTCGGCGCGTCCCGCGTGCGCGACCTCTTCGATTCGGCAAGAAAATATCCTGCCGCGATCATCTTT
>JAFSOM010000454.1 GCA_017447005.1 Oscillibacter sp. | reverse complement strand
CGCAGTTTCCGTGAGGACGGCATTATTACGCTGGACACCGTGGCGACGTTCGCCGACGGCATTGCCGTCAAGACGCCCGGCGATTTGACTTACGCCATGGCGAAACAGTACGTGGACGAAATGGTCAGCGTATCGGAGGACGAAATCGCGGCGGCGATTCTTGCGCTTATCGAACAGCAAAAACTTATCGCCGAAGGCGCGGGCGCGGTCAGCGTGGCGGCGGCGATGTTCCGGAAAGTTCCCATTGAGGGCAAGAAAGCCGTATGTCTGGTATCGGGCGGAAATATCGACGTGAATATTTTATCACGCGTCATCACGCGGGGCCTTGTCATGGGCGGGCGCAACAGCGTGTTGCAAATCGCGCTGGAGGACAAGCCCGGTCAGCTCGTCGGCGTCAGTCAGATTATCTCCGACTGCGGCGCGAACGTCGTATCAGTTCACCATGAGCGTTCCGACGCGAATATGGCGATTTCCAGTTGCTTCCTGAAAATCGGCATGGAGACCCGCGATTTTGACCAAATCCGTACGATTAAGGAAGAACTCACGAAGGCCGGATTCCGTATCATGACTGACCGCATACAGGAAATGCAGTAAGATTCCGCGCCGCTTTGCAAGCGCGAACGTTTATCACACAATCCGCGCCGCAAGACGCGATAATTACTAACGCGTTTTAAGACGCGATAAAACAGGAGGCATACTATGAACGCGATTTACACGCCGGACGCCCCGGAAGCGGTGGGGCCGTACTCGCAGGCGATTGTGTCGGGCGGCATGCTCTACACGTCGGGACAAATCCCGCTGGACCCCGCAACGGGCGCAATGGTTCAGGGCGGCATTGAGGAACAGGCCACGCGGGTGATGGAAAATCTCCGCGCCGTACTCCTTGCGGGCGGCTCCGACTTTGAACACGCCGTAAAGGTCAATTGCTACCTCAGCGACATGGCGCTGTTCGCCGACTTCAACGCCGTCTATGCCCGCTACTTTACGACCAAGCCGGCGCGCAGTTGCGTGGCGGTGAAGGAACTGCCCAAGGGCGCTATGCTGGAAGTGGAGGTTATCGCGGAGACGAAAACGGCACAGGTCATGAAGCTGTAATTCCAAAGGGAGGCATTGTATGACCGAAAAGGAAAAAATGCTCAAAGGGGAGTTATACGACCCCTCAGACCCGGAACTGACCGCGTTGCGCGAGAAGGGAAGCGCAATCAGCAAGGCGTTCAACGACACGACGGAAAGCGATATGGAAAAACGCCTCGCGCTCTTAAAGGAATGGGGCGTAACGCTCGGGGAGAACGCCTATATTCGCGGCTCGGTGCAGTTCGATTACGGCTGTTTCACGTCCATCGGGGAAAACACGTTCATCAACTTCAACTTTACCTGTCTGGACTGCTGTCCGGTGACCATCGGGCGGGATGTGTTCATGGGGCCGAATATCTCTATCTTAACGCCGCTTCATCCGTTACGCTGGCAGGAGCGCAACGTGTACTGTACGCCCGACGGGCGGCGGGTCGATAAGGAGTACGCGAAGCCCGTGACGATTGAGAAAAACTGTTGGATTGGAGGCAATGTGACGATTTGCGGCGGCGTGACGATTGGCGAAGGGAGCGTCATCGGGGCGGGGAGCGTGGTTACGCGGGACATACCGCCGAATACGCTGGCCGCGGGCGTTCCGTGCCGCGTGATACGTCCCATTACGGAGGCCGACAGCATGACCCGCCCCTGATACGGAGAAAAACGAATCCCCCTCTAATGTCATTAACTTTACGCGGCTCCCTAAATCATAATGTCATTAACTTTGCGCAGAACCCCCCTAAATCCCCCCTTTCAGGGGGGACTTACGAGACTTGCAAGCGCTTTCAAGTATTGTTCCCCCGCCCCTGAAAGGGGAGGGGGACAGGGGGAGGGGTTTTTCGAACGAATTAAGTCTATGAAAGGAGGGTTTGCCATGCGCCGCAATTGCCGATTACTTGCGATTGTATGCGCGTTGATATTTCTGCTGACGGCCTGCGGCGGAGCCGGAGAGGAGCCGGAAGAGGAATTTCCGTCCGTTCCGGACGCGTCCGCCGAAGTCGACGAACCCGCGCCGCCGGAAGAGTACGACGCGCAAGGGATACCCGACGAACCCGGTACGCAAACGCCGCCCGACGAATCCGACGCGCCGACTGTACCGGATGAACCCGACGAACCGACGCCGCCGGATAAGCCGGACACGTCCGCGACGCCCGACGAACCGGATACACAAATCACGCCGGATGAACCCGACGCGCAACCCGTACCCGACGAACCCGCGCCGACGCCGGACGAACCCGACGCGCACATCTTGGGAGAATTGACGCCGGAAGTAACCGTCAGCGGCGACGCCGTGAACGTCGGAACACTCGATACGGTTTACCTGCCGGAAAACGGAAAATACGCGCCGTTTCTGGTACTGAGCGCCGACTACGGCGGGAACGCGTTACTGTTGCGGCGGGATGTCCTGCCGGAGTTCCGCCCGTTCAACGACTACAGCGCGGTCTACGCCGACAGCGCCGTTGACCGTTATCTGAACGGCGAGTACGCGCAACGGCTTGACGCGATAGCGGACTTGATTCAGGCGTCGGAAATTGTCGTCACGGACGCGGACGCGCTCGGCGTATCGGGCACGGCGGTCGGGACGCTCACGCGGAAGATTTTCCTGCTCTCGTGCGCCGAAACGGGCTTTAACAGTCTTGTCAACGCCGGGAAAGAAGGAAGTACGCTTTCGTATTTCAACGCGCCGGAAAACCGGACAGCGTATCGGGAGAACGGCCCCGCCGTCAGTTGGTGGTTACGCACGCCCGACACCTACTACCTCTCGGCGGCTTATGCGGTCGGGCCGGACGGAACGTTAGGAAGCGGCAACGCCTATAATGAAAACGGCGTGCGTCCGGCGCTGTGCGTCCCCGCCGACGCGGAAGCCTTTCCCACCATGGACATTCTCGACGGGCAAACGGTTTATTTCCTCTCCATCTGATTCCGTATGATGACCGCGTCCCGTTGCATTGCGCGGACTGGGACGCGGATTGTAGAAGGAGGCGCATTTCATGAACAAATCCACCCCCGCGCACAGACGAGCCTTAACGATTCTGATAATTTTTCTGATTGTCGTATTCTTTCTCTGTCTGTGGCTGTACTACCGCGCCGCGAAACGGCCCAACGCCGCCGCCGTAAACGCGCCGTCGGCGAAACGCGAAGTGACGATTGCGTTTTTCCCGTCCGCGGACGCCTCGGAATCGACGCTCAACGTCATGCAGGCCGCCGCCGCGCAGATTGCCTCGAACGTGTGGGCGTCGGCGGCGACAGAATCCGGGACGGACGCCGCGGTCACGGCGCTGTACTGGCAATCCGGGACGCCGCCGGAAGGCCCCGCTTGCGCGGTCTCCGAAGTCTCCGCGCCCGACGCGCTCCAAAAGGCGTTGGAGAACGCACGGACGGGAGGCAATCTGACGACGGCGTTTCGATTTGCCAAGACGCTCTCAGAGAAGAGCGGAAACCCCGACAGGACGCTCATTCTATTAACTGACCGCGCCCCCGCGGAAGGCGAGGAATCGGAAGAGGGCGTCTATGACAGTCTCGACGCCGCCTCTTATCGGTACGCCAACGCCGCCGCGCAAGCCGCCGCCGAGGTGTCAATACGGGATTCTTTAACGGTTGTCGCGTTCTTACAGGAACTGTCCGGACAGGAATTTGACTTCACGCGCCGTTTCTTTAACGACATCCAGACCGCCGGGTATTATGAAATCCTGAACGCGAACGGCCTTGACACGTTCCGCGAACAGCTTGCGGAGGAATTGTTAGCGGAAAGCGGCGCGCAAAAACTGACGTTCCGTTACCCGAACGGAAGCGACCGTTCCGCCGTCTGCTACTATTCCGACGAATATTTCTCCGCGTCGGCCTATACCTATAACCCAAGTCTCGCCACGATGAGTATCAGTTTCGCCATGTCCGCGTTTGCGAGCGAAGACCAGAGCCGTTACGCCAACAAGAGTATCAACGCCCGTAATCTGCTGAAAGAAATCGGCGTGGCGGAATCGGCGATTGACACCAACGAATGGTTTACTTTGCGTCCGGAGACGGATTCCATCGGCGTCGTATCGGGGAGCAAGCCCGTGACGGTCAACGGAGAAATCTATACGTTAATCGCCGTCGCCATGCGCGGGGGCGGTTACGGGCGCGAATGGGCGAGCAATTTTACTATCGGCGAGAGCGGACAGCATAACGGTTTCGATACCGCGAAAAATAACGTTTTAGACTACCTGAAAACGTATATCGCGGAACAAAAGATTAGCGGCCCCGTGAAATTCTGGTTGACGGGTTTCAGCCGCGCCGCCGCCGTTGCGAACTTAGTCAGCGGCGAACTCGACAAGGGCTACGACTTCGGCGCGGACATCGCCTATACGCCGGAGGACGTGTACGCCTATTGCTTTGAACCCCCCGCCGGGGCGCTGGTCGACGACGTGCGCAATCAAAGCGTGTACTACAACATTTTCAATATCGTCAACCAGAGCGACCCGGTGCCGTTCGTCGCGCCGTCGTCGCTGGGCTTCGCACGGTACGGAATCGACCGTTATCTGCCGTCGGCGCAGGCGTCCTCGAACTACCTCACGGAACGCGCCGCCATGCTCCGTATTTACAACGCCTTGGACGGTTCGGCCCCTTACGACGTGGACAACTTCCGTATGCAAAGGCTCAATTTGAAGAATCTGTTCTCGAAAGAAAAGTCCGTGGTGGAAGAGGACTTGAAGAACAACTATTCGCAGGGCGTGTATCTGTCGAACTACGTCTCGACGCTGGCGAAAGAGTATATCAAAGACCGTCAGAACTACGTGACGCGCTATCAGGACGAGATTCGGGAAGTCTGCTCTATCCTCTACGGCTGTTCGGACGCCCAGCAGAAAGCGCTCTCCGACGCGCTGACCGCGCAAATCTCCGCGAACTGGCCGAAAGCGGTCACGGCCTATTTCAACCCGCTCGCCACGAATGAAGAGGTCTATTCGATAGTGTCCGACTGGCTCGCGGCGGCGGTCAAAGAGGCCAATGTCACGGACTACGACGAGGAGACGGTCAGGAGCGCGGGCGCGGCGTTGTCGGATTTGCTCGTGAATCTGCTGATACAACATCCTAACGAGGCCGCGACGCTTGCGGAAAATCTGCACGGAATCGCGGAAGCGCATTATTGGGACTTGTGTTTCGCGTGGATGGCGTCCATGGACGAAAACTATAAGCGCGGCGCGGAGGTGTCGTTCAATCAGGGGAACTACCGGATTGTACGGGTCAACTGCGACGTGGACGTATCCGTGAAGGACGATGACGGCAAGGTTGTCGCGCAGATTGTCAACGAAAATCCGCAGGACATTCGCGGGAGCAGTATCATTTCGGCGATTAACGAGAACGGCGAAAAAATTGTCATACTGCCCGTTGACAGCGCCTACCGGGTATCGGTGACGCGTCGGGAGGAAGCGGACGCCGCCGGACTGATGAGCGCGGAAGGCGCCCAGAGCGGAACGACATCCGAAACCGCCAACGGCGCGGAAGGAAGCGCAAGCGGCGACGCGTCCGGAACGACTGCCGGAAACGCGTCCGGAACGCCGGAGACGGCGCAAAACGTCAACATCGGAATTGACGAGTATTCCGCGCAGACGGCGGACGTAACGCGGGGCGTGGATTATCTGGACATTCCGCTGGAACCGGGCGAGAGCGTGGAGAGCGTGATACCCGCCGCCAAGGAAGAGGAAATCCCGAACGGCTCCAAGACCGTCTACAAGATGACCGCCGCCGACAGCGCGAACGTGGACAGCGTATCGGATTTGACGGGCGACGCGGCGAACGCGTCCTATAGCGTCACGGCGGCGCCGTCCGACACGCGCTTTGGCATGGTTCTCGGCGGCGGGACGTTCCGCTATGGCGACTTCGCGCAGTTGGAGGCCACGCCGCATGACGGTTACGTATTCGAGGGCTGGCGCGACGCCAAAAACGCGACGGTTTCCGGTGAGGCGGTTTACCGTTTCCGCGTCACGGAGAACGCCGATTTGACCGCCGCGTTTGCGGAGAGCAAAGCGGGCGCGGCGTCTGTGAATGAAAATCCCTTCACGGACGTATCGGAAAAGAGCTATTGCTATGACGCGGTCATGTGGGCAACCCGTACAGGCGTCGCGGAGGGAACGACCGATACGACGTTCGGCCCGAAAGAACCCTGTACGGCGGCGCAGGCGGTGACGTTCCTGTGGCGCGCCGCTGGTTCGCCGGAGCCGTCAGGCGCGCAAAGTCCCTTCAACGACCTCAACCCCGACGCCTATTACTATAAGGCGGTCTTGTGGGCGGCGGAACATGACATCACCATGGGCACGACGGAAAACACGTTCTCCCCGGACAAGACGATTTCCCGCAGTCAGTTCATCACGTTGCTGTACCGCACATTCGGCGGCGGGGAGCGCGTGGAGGCGAACCCGTTCGCGGACGTGCCCGCCGACGCGTATTACCGCGACGCGGTGGCATGGGCCTATAGCGCGGGCGTGACGCGGGGCGTAACTGCCACGACGTTTGAACCGTTGAGAAGCTGTACCCGCGGACAGATTGTGACGTTCCTGCACCGCTACTTTGACCGGTAACGGACAGCTATTTTGACCGATAACCGATAACTAACAAACAGGCCCTCCCTTGGTAAGCGTTGTCTGTAGGGGCGTGTAGCGCAAAGGCGTAGAATATGCGATAATGAATCCCGATAAGTATCGCTAAGTGTCGATACTTATCGGGACTATTATAT
>JAFSOM010000453.1 GCA_017447005.1 Oscillibacter sp. | reverse complement strand
TACAGGCGCTGTTGCTTTTCGTTCAGGCTGTCAAACAGTTTCCGGTTCATTTCCGCTCATTCCTTTGCTTTTTCTTTTCATTATACCACATTATCAACCAAAGCCATAGTTGCAAAGATTATTTTTTCGCAAGTCCTTATCGGGATTCATTATCGCATATTCCGCGCCTTTGCGCTACACGCCTTTACAGACGACGCTTACATTTTATGGCGCCTATGTGACAAATACGGGCGAACAAAAAAAGCCGCCCTTCCCGGGATTGGGAAGGGCGAACGCGTTTACAGAGTTCTATGGGGTACGTGCCAGATATTGTCGGCGTACTCCGCGACGGAACGGTCGGCGGCGAACAGACCGCTACGGGCGATGTTATGCAGGCTCATCTGGTTCCACTTCTTACGGTCAAGGTACGTCTTGGCCATTTTCTTTTCGGCGTCGCAGTAGGCCTCGAAGTCGGCGAGAAGGAGATACTCGTCGGCCATGCTCCCGCCCGCGCCGAAGAGCAGACGCTGATAGAGGTCGTCATAGGCCACGCCGTCACGGAAACCGGCGCGGAGGGCGTCGAGACAGCGGCGGAGTTTCGGGTCGGCGTGGTAGAGGCGTTGCGAGATATAGCCTTCCCGTTTCATCTGCTCCACTTCCTCGGCGCGAAGTCCGAACAGGAACATATTGTCGTCGCCCAGCAACTCGTGCATTTCCACGTTGGCGCCGTCGAGGGTGCCGATGGTCAGGGCGCCGTTCATCATGAATTTCATGTTGCCGGTACCGCTGGCCTCTTTTCCGGCGGTGGAAATCTGCTGGCTTACTTCACTGGCGGGCATGAGGCGTTCGGCGAGCGATACGCGGTAGTTCTCCAAAAAGACTACCTTCAGCTTATCCTTGCAGACCGGGTCATGGTCAATCTGGTCGGCGAGAGAATTGATAAGGCGGATAATGCGCTTGGCGACGGCGTAACCCGGGGCGGCTTTCGCGCCGAAGAGGAAGATTTGCGACTGCTGAATATAATTCGGGTCGTCCTGTAACGACTGATACAGCGCGATGATATGCAGGACGTTGAGCAACTGCCGCTTGTACTCGTGCAGACGCTTGACCTGTACGTCGAAAATCGCGTTGGGGTCAAGGGTCATGTTGCGCTTGCGGTTGACGTGGGCGCAGAAGTCCTCCTTATTGGCGCGCTTGATTTTGTCCAGACGCTCCAGCGCGGAGGCGTCGTCGGCGAAGTCGTCGAGCTTGCGGAGGGCCGACGGGTGCGTGAGATAGTCCGGGCCGCCCGTCAGTTCCTGAATGAACGCGTCCAGACGCGGGTTGATTTCGCTTAACCAGCGGCGGTGGTCAATGCCGTTTGTGACATTCTTGAACTTCTCCGGCTCCATGCCGTAGGCTTCCTTGAACACGTCGTGACGGAGGATGTCGGAGTGCAACGCCGAGACGCCGTTGACCGCCATGCCGCCCGCGATGCACAGGTTTGCCATACGGACTTCGCCATCCCAGATAATCGCCATACGCGCCGTTTTCGCTTGGTCGTGGTGATAAAATTCCTCCACCTTTTCCTGCCAGCGGCGGGCGATTTCCGAGACAATCTGCCACACGCGGGGCAACAGCGACTGCATAAGGCTTTGGGGCCAGCGCTCCAAGGCTTCCGCCAGTACGGTGTGGTTGGTGTACGCGACGGCCTGCCGCGTGATGTTCCACGCCTCATCCCACTCAAGCCCGGCCTCGTCCACGAGAATGCGCATAAGTTCGGGCACGACTAAAGCCGGGTGCGTGTCGTTAATCTGAATGATGTTCTTTTCGTGGAAGTTCTTCAATGTGCCGTACGTGGCGAGGTGGCGCGTGACGATAGACTGTACGGTAGCGGACACGAAGAAATATTGCTGTTTGAGACGGAGCGACTTTCCCTCATAGTGATTATCTTCCGGGTAGAGAATCTTTGTGATAGTCTCCGCCATAGCCTCCTCTTCCGAGGCTTTGAGGTATTCGCCCCGGGCGAACAAGTCCATATCCACGCTCTTGACGGGACGGGCGTCCCAGAGGCGGAGCGTGTTGACGTTTTTCGTATCGTAGCCCGCGACGACCATGTCGCACGGAACCGCGAGTACCTTACTGGAATTTTCCTGCACGATGTGCAAGCGTCCGTTATCCCAAAATTCGCGGATGTTGCCGCCGAACTGCACTTCCTGCGCCTCTTCCGGTTTGGGCAACAGCCACGCCGCGCCCAAATCCATCCAGTTATCAGGGAGTTCGACCTGCTGGCCCTCTACAATCTTCTGCTTGAAAATGCCCAGTTCGTAGCAAATGGAATAGCCCGTCGCGGGGATGTCAAGGGTGGTCAGGGAATCGAGGTAACACGCCGCCAGACGGCCCAAGCCGCCGTTGCCGAGACCGGCGTCGGGTTCGACTTCAAAGATGTCGGACGCCTTAAAGCCCAGATTTTCAAGGGCCTCTTTCAACTGCGGGAGCACGCCCAGATTGTAGGCGTTTTTCATCAGACTGCGCCCAATCAGGAACTCCAGCGACATATAATGGACTTGCTTTTTCCGGTAACGGCGCGTTTCCTTGACGGCTTCCACGCCGCGAATTGCCATTACGTCGCGCAGAATCAGCGCGGACGCCTTCATCATTTCCTCGTCGGAGGCCTCGTCGGGCGCCTTGCCGAAGTTCAGCATTAACTTTGCGGTCAAGGCGTCTTCAATTTGTTTCGCGTTGGTAAACGGTGTCATGCTCATGCTGATTTGCTTCCTCCTAAACGGCGGGGATTACTTCCCGGACTTTTTCTTGGAAGATTTCTTCTTCTTGGCGGCTTTAGGGGCCTCGACGGCTTCCGGCGCGACGGCTTCCACGCTCTCGACGGGGGCCGCTTCCGCGACGGCTTCCGCCTCAACGGGCGTTTCCGCGACAGCTTCCGCGCTCTCCGCGACGGCTTCCGCCTCAACGGGCGTCTCGACGGCTTCCGCGCTTTCGGCGGCGGCTTCCGCGCTCTCGCCGACGGCTTCCGCTTCAACGGGCGTTTCGGCGACGGCTTCCGCGTTTTCGGCGGGGGCCTCTTCCGGGGCTTCCTCAGCGCTCAAGGCCGGGTCGGGCCATACCTGTCCCCACAGGCTCGCGTAAATGCCCAGATACGCGTTCGCGCTCCGCTTCCAGCTAAAGTCCGACTCCATAGCGCGCCGACGCAGACGGGCGAACGCGTCCGGGTAGTCCCGATAGAGGTACACGGCGGAGCGGAGGACATAGAGCATATCGCCGCTGGAATAGTTGGCGAAACTGTAGCCGTTGCCGGCGTCGCGCAGGGCGTCATAGGGCTGTACGGTGTCGCGCAGACCGCCCGTTTCGCGCACGACGGGCACCGCGCCGTAACGCATGGCTATCATTTGGCTCAGGCCGCAAGGCTCGCTTCTCGACGGCATAAGGAACAAATCCGCGCCGGCGTAAATCGCCATGGACAGTTCCTCGTTGTAGTCCAGCGCCACCGCCATACGGCCTTGGTACTGCTGCCCGGCCCAGTGGAAGAACTCCTCATATTTCTGGTCGCCCTTGCCCAGCATGACCAACTGCATGGGAAGGCCCATCATGTCGTGGATGACCTCACACACCAAGTCAAGACCCTTGTGGGCTACCAGACGGCTGACAATGCCCACGACCGGAATGTCGGGGTCTTCGCGCAGTCCGAGCATACGCTGTAACGCGGCCTTATCCTCCGCCTTGCCCGACATATCCGCCAAGGAGTAATTATGCGCGATACGCTTATCGGTCGCGGGGTCGAACGCCTCCGTGTCGATACCGTTCAGCACGCCGTGCAGTTTGTACTCGCACTGCCGCATAATGCTTTCAAGGCGGTGGGCGAAGTAGGCCATTTTCAGTTCGTTGGCATACGTCGGGGAAACGGTGGTCACGGCGTCGGCGCTGAGAATCGCGCCCTTTAACAAGTTCAAATCGCCGTCCATGAGCATGGTTCCGTCGGCGACCCAGCCCGGGTCAAGTCCGAACAAATCGCCCAGCACGTAGGGATTGAAGCGGCCCTGATACTCAATATTGTGAATGGTAAACACGGTCTTGACGGAACGGTAACGCTCCTCCCGGACGCCGTCGTCTTTCAGATAGATAGGCACGAGCGCGGTCTGCCAGTCGTTGGCGTTGATGACTTCCGGCCAGAACGCCAGACGGTCAAGCATGCGCACGACGGCGCGGGAGAAGAACGCGTAGCGCTCCCCGTCGTCAAGGTAGCCGTAGAGTTCCGGACGGTCAAAATACTGTTCGTTGTCGAAGAAGTACCATGTCACGCCGTCCTTTTTCATGGAAAACAGGCCGCAGTAGATGTGCCGCCATGCGAGGTCGACATAGTCATAGCATTCAAACGTAAGCTGGTCGCCGTAGCGGTCGCGGACGCGGCGGTAGAGGGGAAGCGCCACGGCGACTTCCGCGCCCTCCTTGGCGAGCGCCGCCGGGAGCGAACCCGCCACATCGCCGAGGCCGCCTGTCTTAGCGAAGGGGGCGGCCTCACTGGTCACATACAGTATCTTCATCGAATACCACTCCTTAAATTCTCCATGATTTTCCAGCGTCATTTCTTCAACCCGCCCGCGCCTAATGGGACGGGAGAAACCGACACGTTTCCGGTAAAGGAAACGGAATCTCCAGCGGTGTCCGGACCCGGGAACGCCGCCGGAGATGATTGTACACCATTGCGAAGGAAATTTCAACCCACTCGCCCCATGCAGGGCGAGACGCCGGACACGCGCCGGTTTGATTCCGCCGTTACGAGAAATTACACGCGGCGGTTTCTCCATCGCCCGTCACGCTTACTCATAACTGCCCCTCATCCGTCACGGCTTGCGCCGTGACACCTTCCCCCAAGGGGGAAGGCTTTTGTCGCAACCCGGCAAAGTTTCCGTGAGAAATTTGTCAGGTTTTCAAAAGATTACGCTAGAATGCATGCTGTCTTGAAACAAATATTAATTCAACTAATTTCTTTGCAAAGTTATGATGATTTAAAATTAGTATTTTTACTAAAACCTGGTGAAAGCAAAAAATGGGAATATGTAAAAATGCTGCCACATATTTGGGACAACTCAAAAACCACAAGATTTTTTGCAGATGATTATGATGGCATAAG
>JAFSOM010000452.1 GCA_017447005.1 Oscillibacter sp. | reverse complement strand
CGTGAATAGAACCGTTTAGCCGCGCAAATCTGACGGTTTGCGCGGCTGGGCGTCATATCTTTACTCACTCCCTGTTCCCCGACTCACTTTGAGCCGGGGATTTTTCGCGTCAATCCGCCCCCACAGACGACGCTTACGAAAGCGCTTTATGAGCCGTTTTATAAGGCTTACGAGAGGGGGATTCACTAATGACCAATAAAAATTTGCCGATTTACCCTTTGGCCTATGAACTGCTCCCCGGTCAGACCTGCAAACTGTATGAAGTTGCCTTTCCGAAGCGGTGGAAAGAGGAACTCTTGCGCATTGACCATATCAAAAAATCAATCTCTAATCCTAAGTACGGATTGCCCATTAAAACGCTAAGACAACTGGTGAATAGCTGGATGGATGACATCGTTTCCCTGAAACCGTTGACCGCCTCCAGCGACGATAAACAGTGGCTTTCGTCCTGTGAGCCTTTTACGACTGAGCGTTTGGATAAGTTGTATGAAATTATCCGGGTATGGATAAGAGGGACTTATATCACCGAAGTGAAAACGTCCGCCGTAAGAGAAACGGCCAAACGGTTTCTTTCGACTATGCAGGCGTCGGAATTTTCCGGCCTTACTGCGGCACGTACTGTCACGCTGTCTAATGCGGATGGAACCGTAAACAGTGACGCCTTTGACGCTCTCCCGCTGTTGGCGGCGAATCGCTTGCAGGGAAAGGAACTGGAAATAGACGGGCATACGGTTCATTTATGTTACGCCGCAAAAAATGAACTGGTTTCTTTGCCCTTGGAAGACCCAAAAACGCAACAGTCTTTCTCCTATGTCTTTCGTTTTTCCGTGCAGACAACGCCGCCCGGCAGATTCGCCCTGTTACTGTGTAATATGAGCGTCCGCCGCTGGGTTCGTGATTTGCAAGACCCGGAAAAGCCTGTGCGCTCCAAGGATGAAATCCACGCCCATATTTACCTGAAACAACAGGATAAGTATTGCAAAATACCCATTCAGTTTCCGTATGAGAAAGGGCAGGCGAAAGAGGCTAATTGGAAATGGCAGGATAAGGAATGCTATAATCTGTACGGATACGAGCCGCTCCCCGATGTGCCGGACTTGTGGCGGATGGTCGGACAGAATAGTAAAACTTACCTATTGCCGTATAAAACCGGAATGTGGAGTTTTCAGCAGTCGGACATAGGAACCGGCGTTTCAGCCTCGGAAAAAGAACAGTTCTATCGTCAAATTCTGGAATTGCTTAAAGATAGGGTGAAGGAATCCGAAGCGGCCTGTCACGCCGCAAAGCAAGGACATTACAAAATTCCGTACCGCAAGACGCCGCAGGAATACGCAAGCCGGGAAAAGTTCCGGGAATGGGTTTGCCGTTGCGCGGAAACTGACCGGATTACTTTTGAACTTTAGGAAACGCTGAATAAATCATCCAAAGAAGGAAAACAGGGCGAAATCAGAACGATTTCACCCTGAAAATGATAGCGTAAAGCCATATTTCACTGAATATTCACTCCCGCTTGGCCTAAAAAGGGCGCAAAGTCCCCCTCACCATGCCGGAGAAAGCGTTCGTCCGGCTCCGGCGAGCATATAAAGATTGGAACAGGCAAAGAGCACATAGAGGCGGTTTTCATTTTTCTTCAATCCGCGATAAGCGGTCTTACGAAATCCGAAAATACGTTTTACGATACGGAAAGGAAACTCCGCTTTGCTTCTTACCGACGATTTCAAAAACTCAATATGACGGTTCCAGTCAATCGCTTTCTCCGACACTTTCGGTAAAGAGCTGCGACGGCAGTTGACCCGGAAGTCAATTTTGGAAAGAATTTCGCTGCCCGCGATTTCCGGGCGTTTGGCAATCCCCCGATAGCCGTTATCGCCCCACATGACTTTGTCGTCCTCCCGGAGCAGTTCCGCGGCCATTTCCACATCCGATACGTTCGCCGGCGTCACTCTGAGGGTGTGAACCAGCCCGCTGAAAGCGTCCGCGCCGATATGCGCCTTCATGCCAAAGAAGAAATTGTTGTTCTTTCTGGTCGAACGCATCTCCCCGTCCCGCTTTTTCTCCTGATTTTTCGTGGAGGACGGAGCCGGAATTATCGTCGCGTCCACAATCGTTCCGCCCCGAAGCATATGTCCCGTTTCTTCCAATATCCCGTTTAACGCCTCGAAGATAACCCGGTTGAGTTCATGCTGTTCCAAAAGATGACGAAATTTCAGAAGCGTCGTCGCGTCCGGAGCCTCCTCTCCCTCCTCCATCCGCGCGAATTTGCGCATACTGATACTGTCGGACAACTCGTCCTCCGCTCTCTCGTCCGATAAGTCAAACCACGTCTGAAGCAAATACATCCGCAGCATTCGTTCTATGCCTTTCACCGGACGACCGCGTTGTCCATCCGGGTAATACGGCCTTATGAGTTCTATCCACATTGTCCACGGAATGATTGCGTCCATCTTCTCCAGAAATTCCGTGCGCCTTGTGATTCTTTTCCCTTTTTCCTTCTTCATTCTCTCACCCTGTTCCTTTTATTCTTAGGACAACATCATAACATACTTTTCGCTCTTTGTATACCCTTGATTTATTCAGCGTTTCCTTAACCATTTCGCCCGTTGCGTCCGCCTGTCCGTATGCGCGTTTGCGCCTTCCGCATAAAAACAGCCGCAGAAAACGCCGCCCGGTTTCAGAACCCGGAATATCTCCCGGTACGCCGCCTCCTTGTCGGGAAAGGCGTGGAAACCGTTCAGGGATACGACCGCGTCAAACTCCCTGTCCGCGAACGGCAGGTTTCCAACATCGCACTGACGGAACGCCACATTCCGAAGGCTCATTTCCTCCGCTCTCCGTTTCGCCGCCGACATCATCTTTTCCGAGCAATCCGCGCAGACAATCTCCGCGTTCGGAAGCGTTTGGAATACCGGCATGGACAGGACGCCCGTCCCTACGGGGATTTCCAGCAGTTTTCCCGCGAACCCCTCCGGTATCGCCGCGAACGCTTTCGACTGGTATTCCAGCGCGTCCTCGCGGGTCATGCGCCAGATATGTTTCAGAATCCAGCGTCCCGCCGCGCTTGTCCCGGTCATCATGCCGTCGTAGAAACTGTGGGCGCGTCCAAGATTCCGGTATGCGGATTTGATTTCATCCTCCCGTTCCATAGCCTTTCCTTTCACTTCGGATGGATTGTCCTGTCCCCGACAATCCAGTAATCGCAGACCCCGCCCCCGGCGGCAATCGTATTCTTCCTGTACAGGACGCCGCGCTGTAAGCGGAACATGACCTCGTCCGTAGCGCAAAGCGCGGGCATAAGTTCCCCGATTCCCTCCCGTTCGCAAAATTCGCAGATGGGACAGCGGGAAAAATAGTAGTACGAGCCGTTCTCATGCAGACTTTCGTCAAAATGAACCCGCCATGTCGCCGGATACTCCGCGCCGCGTTTTCGATACCACGCCTCATACTTTTTCATTTCCCGATGCCACTTCTTTTCGTCCCGGTTCAAATCCGTCAGCCGGAAATACGCTTTCACCAGCGGGGACGTTAAAACGTCCGTCATCACGTCCGCCATTCCGTCCGGCGAAATCGCCTTGCCGCAACCCAGCCACGCCGCCGCGAATACGTAGGCGAAATACGCGTTCATCGCCAGCGGGTTTCCGGGGCCTAAGTCGTCGGCGCGGGCAAGCAACCGGCGATATTCCCGTTTGCCGTTCCGCACAGCCCGCGCCGCCATTGCGGGACCGTACCGTTTGCGGATACTTCCCCGTATCATGGGCGCGAACACGG
>JAFSOM010000451.1 GCA_017447005.1 Oscillibacter sp. | reverse complement strand
GCGGGCGAATCCGTCGCCGACTGCGTCTACGGCGCCCATCAGCTTATCGCGGAGAACGGCGCGTTGCTGGCCGAACGGCGTTTCGACGGCGGTCTGCTCATGTCGGAAGTGGACTTGTCGCGCCTCGCGCACGAACGGCGGCGCAACTGGCGCGACCAGCCGCGACGGGGATTCCCCGACATACGCCGCGCCACATACGACACGCGCCGCGCCGCGCCGGAATCCGCCCCGCGCCGTCCCTCCGACGACACGCGCCGCGCCGCCTCCTTCGCCCTGACGCTACGCGAAACGCGTCTGACGCGCTATCTGCCCTCCATTCCGTTCGTGCCCGAAAGCCCCGACGCCCTGCGCGAACGCTGTCAGGAAATTCTGCTGACGGCGGCGTTAGGCCTGAAACGTCGCCTACAGGACACAAACTCAAAAGCGGCGGTTATCGGCGTATCGGGCGGACTGGATTCCACTTTGGCGTTGTTGATAACCGTCCGCGCCATGGAACTGCTCAACCGTCCCGCCACGGACATTATCGCGGTCACAATGCCGGGCTTCGGTACCACCGACGGCACAAAAGACAACGCCGTAACGCTGGCGGAGCGCCTCGGCGTAACCTTGCAAACGGTACGGATTTCGTCCAGCGTCCTGAGCCACTTCCGCGACATTGGCCACGACCCCGAACTGCATAACGTCACCTACGAGAACGCGCAAGCCCGGGAACGCACGCAAGTGCTCATGGACATCGCCAACGACCGCGGCGGACTGGTTATCGGTACGGGCGACCTGAGCGAGCTTGCGTTAGGGTGGTGCACGTACAACGGCGACCATATGAGCATGTACGCGGTCAACGCGTCGATTCCCAAGACGCTGATACGGCATATTGTCGCCTGCGTCGCCGACGGCTCCCCGGAACTGTCCGAGACGCTACACGCCATTCTGGACACGCCCATTTCCCCGGAACTGCTTCCCGCCGTACAGGGAGAAATGACGCAGAAAACCGAGGATTTAGTCGGGCCTTACGAACTCCACGACTTTTTCCTGTATTATATGGTACGCTGGGGCTTTTCGCCGTCCAAGATACTCCGTCTGGCGGTCGAGGCGTTCGCCGGACGCTACTCCCGCGACGTGATTCTGAAATGGTTGCGCGTCTTTTACGGACGGTTCTTCACGCAACAGTTCAAGCGCGATTGTCTCCCCGACGGCCCGAAAGTCGGGAACGTGTCGCTGTCGCCGCGTGGCGATTGGCTTATGCCCTCCGACGCGAGCGCGAATCTGTGGCGCGCCGAGTTGGAGACGCTGTAAGATAACGCAAGAGGGAAGCGGACAGAACGCCGCCTCCCTCCGTCGTTTACGCCAACAACGCGCTGATGTCGTCTACTTCCAAGTCCTGCAAGGCCCAGTTGACGCAGTAGCCCACCACGCGGGCAAGCTCTTTCACTTGCGCGTCAATGTCGAATGTCGTGACCGTCAGCCCGTCGTGACCGTCGCGGAGCGCGGCCTCGTCGATGTCCTGACCGCGCTCCTCGAGCAAATCCGCCGCGAGCGTCACGGCGTCGACAACCGTCGGGACGCCCACGGCTAATACGGGTACGCCTAACGTCTCACGATTGAGCGCGGCGCGATGATTGCCCACGCCCGAACCGGGTAAAATGCCGGTATCGGACAGTTGCAAGGCGGCGCAGAGGCGCGAACGTCGGCGCGCCGCCAACGCGTCAATGGCAATCACGGCGGACGGCCTGACGCGTTCGACAAGGCCGCGCACGGCTTCGGCGGTCTCCACGCCCGTACTGCCCAGCACCCCCGGACAGAACGCCGCCACCGGACGGAATCCGGCGAACTGACGCGGCATGGACGCCAATAAATGACGCGTCACAAGCGCGTGACGCACGGCGGACGGCCCCACGGAATCCGGCGTCATGTCGGCGTTGCCCAGTCCGACGACCAGCGCGGAGGCGTTTTCCGATTCGGGAAGCATGGCTTTCAAGGCGCGTCCGGCGGCCCTGACGGCTCTCGGAAAATAATCCGCGCCGCGTTTCCAGTACGTCCGCAAATCCACCGTAACGTAGGTTCCCACGGGCCGCCCTAACGCCTCTTCCCCGCGCTCGTCCAATATCTCTACTCTTGTGACCGGGTAGCCGTCCGACTTACGTTCCCGCGAACGCACCCCCGGCAGACGCGTCATCGATTCCGCGCTTTCGCGCCAGAGTTCGCAGGCCTCAAGGGCCAAATCCGTGCGTTTCGTGAGCATACGCAACCCCTCCCGCGACGCCGTCCCGCCGCGATAGGTAGTGTGCGCACGGGACGCGGATTCATGCGCGGGAAATTTTGGAAATCAGGAAACGCGGATAAAAAGAGTGTCCCGAACGCGTAATGGCGGACGCGTCCGGAACGGTTTGTGAGGGGAAAAAAGGAGATTCGTCTTCGGTAAGTTAGCTCTAACTAACTTACGTATCATAGGATACCACAGGATTTCCGCTTTGTCAAGAGGGGATTTGAAAATTTTTAAAGGGGTATGCGTAAAGTTTTTGTTAGTAAGTAAAAAAGCCGCATAAAATTCGCCCTCATCCGGCGCTGCGCGCCACCTTCCCCCGTTCCGGGGGAAGGGCAAACTTGACAGCGTAATCTTAGCAACAACGCGGAATCAATGCGGAAACTTCGCAAGATTGCGCGGAGAAATGAAAGATTGCGCCATAGTTTTGGCCTTCCCCCGTTTACGGGGGAAGGTGGCGCGCAGCACCGGATGAGGGCAAGTTTCCGCCGCGCCAACGAAAACTTTACGCATACTCGCGCCGCGC
>JAFSOM010000450.1 GCA_017447005.1 Oscillibacter sp. | reverse complement strand
TGAGCTATCTCGGAATCGGCGTGACGCCCCCGGACGCGTCGCTGGGCTATATGCTCTCGGAGGCGCAAAGCGTATTCGGACGCGCCCCGTGGTACGCGTTGAGTACGGGCGGCGGGATGATACTGTTCCTCTTCGGCGTGGGCCTTATCGGAGAGGGACTGCGTTTCCGGGAGGGAGACGCGGCGTTATAAACCCCTTGCGACATGTCATGAACTTTGCGTACACCCCCCCCCTAAATCCCCCCTTTCAGGGGGGACTTACAGAACTTGAAAGCGCTTTCAAGTCTGGTTCCCCCGCCCCTGAAAGGGGAGGGGGACAGGGGAGGGGTTCGGAACTTTCTTTGTAGTTCATGACATTGGAAACAACATGATAAACCTTACGACGTTTCCGAAAAAGGAGGCGGCTATTATGAATCTTACGATTTCCCGCGGCGCCGCGCCGCTGTTGTCGATTGACGATTTGCGCGTAAAGTTCCACAACCGTGACCGGGAAGCGGTGGCGGGCGTGTCGCTGTCCATCGGACAGGGGGAGATTGTCGGCTTGGTCGGCGAATCCGGCTCCGGCAAAACCGTCACCGCCATGAGCGTCGCCGGACTGCTCCCGCGTAAGCGCTGCGCGTACTCCGGCGAAATTCTGCTCGACGGCGTGGAACTGTTGCACGCTGACCGCGCCACATTGCGTAAAGTGCAAGGACGCTCTATCGGCGTGGTGTTCCAAGACCCGTTGAGCTGTATGGACCCGCTGATGAAAGTCGGTGCGCAGGTGGAGGAGACGCTGTTACTGCACACGGATTTGTCCAAGCGGGAGCGCAAGCAACTTGCGTTGGAGGCGTTGGAGGCGGTGGAACTGCCCGACCCGGAGAGGGTATACGCAAGCTGGCCCCATGAGTTATCGGGCGGCATGCGTCAACGGGCCTGTATCGCGGCGGCGATGGTGATACGTCCGACGCTGTTACTGCTCGACGAACCCACGACCGCGCTTGACGTAACCGTACAGGCGCAGATTCTGACGCTCTTGAAGAAGCTCAACCGCGAAAGCGGAATCTCCATGCTGTTTATCTCGCACAATCTCGGCGTGATACGGAAACTTTGCACACGCGCCGCGGTCATGCAATCGGGCGTGATAGTGGAGGAGGGCGACACGGAACGGGTATTCCGTCAGCCGCGCCACCCTTACACGCGCCGCCTGATTGACGCCATCCCCACCCGCGACGGGAGAAGGGAAAGCGCATGACAGGACAGCATAAGAAAAAACGCAGTCCGGAGGAACCCGCGCTAACGTTGCGAAACGTCACCGCCGGATACCGGGAGGGCGGCGCGTTCCTGAAGCGTCATTTTCACGCCGTGTTGCATGACGTGTCTTTCGACGTGTTCCCGAATGAGATATTAGGACTTGTGGGGGAATCCGGGACGGGCAAATCCACGCTCGCCCGCGTGATATTAGGAATGCTCAAACCGGAAAGCGGCGAAGTGATTCACCGTACCGAATCCCCGCAGATGATATTTCAAGACCCGTACAGCGCGCTGAACCCGGCCTACCCGGTATCGTGGATACTCGAAGAGCCGTTACGTCTCGCGGGCGTGCGGGACGTTCCCGAACGGCGGCGGCAAGTGCGGGAAATGCTCGAACGCGTCGGACTGCCCGACGAATGTCTGAAAGCGAAGCCGTTGGAATTATCGGGCGGACAGCGTCAACGGGTCTGTATCGCGGCGGCGTTACTGCGGCGTCCGAAGTTCCTGATTGCCGACGAACCCGTTTCGGCGCTGGATGTCACGATACAGGCGCAAATTCTCGCGCTGTTGAAGTCGTTGCGGGCGGAATTGGGGTTGAGTTACCTGTTTATCTCGCACGATTTGAACGTCGTTTATCAGCTCTGCGACAGGGTCTTAGTGATGAAAACGGGGCGCGTGGTGGAACAGGGCGCGGTCGCGGACGTATTCGCAAATCCGCGCCACGAGTACACCCGCGAACTGCTCGCCGCGGCGGAGTGACGCCGACAGGAAAGCGCGTAAGAAACCGCATAGCGAAAGCCGATAAGGGGGACAGCGTCATGACCACGATTCCGCGCACTAAAACGCCGACATACGCTCTTGCGCTGTCCCTCTGGCTTACGCTTGACCTCTCCGCGCTCGCGGCGTTCGTCCTGTTGCGCCGTAACCGCGCCGTCATGAACGCGTGGACGACGCGGTTTGCAAGTCCGTTACAGGCGGCGTTAGGCAAATTGTGCGCCGTCGCGCCGTTCTCGGTAATGGAGCCGTTGATTACGGCCTTGGTTCTGGGCGCGTTTGCCTATATCGTTTGGAGCGTCCGCGCCGTGATTCGCGCTCGCGGTACGCGTATCCGCCGCGCCGCTGTCGCCGTACTGGGCGGCGTGTGCGCGGCGTTATGCCTGATTGCGCTGTTATGCTGGATGTGGGGCGCGTACTACTGGGCGGACGGCTTTCAGGAAAAATCGGGCCTGTACGCCGCGCCGGTGTCGGCGGAGCAACTGGAAGCGGTCACGGCGTATTTCGCCGACGGCCTCGCGCTTTCCGCCGACGGCGTGGCCCGGGACGCAAACGGGGCTTTCGCCGTATCCCCTGCGGAGATTCTAGCGAAAGCCCCTTACATATACGATAATCTTGAAACGCGGTACCCGTTCCTGAAATTTGACGATACGGGCGTAAAGCCTATGGCCTTCTCACGCCTCATGAGCCGTATGGATTTCACGGGGTTCTATTGCGCCTGTACCGGGGAGGCGAATGTAAATATTGACAGTCCGGCGTGTCTGCTTCCGTCCACGGCGGCGCATGAGATGAGTCATCAGCGCGGATTGGCGTCCGAACAGGAATGCAACTTTCTCGCGGTGTTGGCCTGTCTGGAAAGCGGCGACGCCGTTTATACGTATTCCGGCTGGCTGATGGGCTATATCTACCTTGCGAACGCGTTATACGGCGCGAACCCCGACGCCTATTTCGCAATCCGTGACCGTCTGCCGGAGACCGTGCGCGTAGACTTGGCGAACAATAACGCGTACTGGAATCAGTTCCGGGACGGCGTGATTAAGAAGGCGGCGACGAAAGCGTATGACGGCATTTTGAAGGGTTACGGCGAAAGTCGCGGCATGAAATCTTACGGCGCAATGGTCGATTTGCTGGTAGCGTACTATTCCTGACGCCGGGAAACGCGCCGCTCGTTCATGATTCCGCGAAAGATTCCGCCCGTTCACAGTTCCGGGAAACGGATGTCCTTTTCAAAGATAATGCGCTTATCGTCGGCGCGGTCGACGGGTTGAAAGCCGTAAACAGCGAAAAAAGTCGTTGTTATCAGCGGCGCGGCGATACGAATATGAGTTCCCCCGGCGGCGCGGGTACGCATGACCGCCTGCCCGATAAGCTGTATCCCCATGCCCCTGCGCCTGTACGCCTCCCGCAGATAGAGCATGGAAATCCATCCGGTTTCGGGGCCTAACTGTACGATTCCGGCGGCCTTGTCGCCGAGATACGCGCCCAGCGTCACGCGCTTTTCGGCGTCGGACAACAGCCGCGCATAGTCAAACTTACGTTTCAGGACGCTGACCGCTTCCGCGCCAAGTTCCGCGAATAACGGCGCGTCAGGCGGGAATTCGTGAAACCATAGGCCCGTCTCCAAGGCGTTTTCGCGCTTATGCGTCCGCTCCGTTTTGAGATACTCCGGCGTTTTCAGGTGCTGATTGTCGTCGCGGAATATCACGCGGAACGCGCCGTTGTCGTACTCCAACAGCGATACGGCGGTATTGTCGCCGTGAGGGACGCTTCCGGTCTGCTCTAACGTCATGCCCTCAATTTTCGATAGCAAGAGGCGTAGGATGTAGCCATGGGAGACAAGCGCAATCGTTTCGCCGTCATGCGCCGCCGCGACGCGGTTGAGGAACTTCCAAGCGCGGTCAAGGACTTCCTGCGGCGTCTCCGCGCCGGGTACGCTCCACTTTTCCATATGCTTCCCGAAGTTTTCCAGCGATTCCGGGTCGCGCCGGGCGATTTCGCCGAACGTGAGTTCCTCCCACGCGCCGACGCGGATTTCCCGCAAGTCCGCGACGCCTTGAATGGGCAGTCCGCGAGGCTTACTGACCGCCGTCGCCGTCGCCCGCGCCCGGTATAAGTCGCTGGAGTATACCGCGTCAATCCGGACGCCCTCAAAACGTTTCCGCAGGGCCTCCACCTGACGCCAGCCCCGGTCGGTGAGCGTACTGTCACGGTGCCCCTGTACAATGCGGTAAAGATTGCCTTCCGCCTCCGCGTGGCGAATCAGATAAATGGTTGTCATAGGTCGCGCTCCTGTCTGTGATAGGTCATCGCGGGACATTATAGCGCTTTTCGGACGCGTTGGCAATCGGATTTATAAACAGGCCGCGCCGGGAAATTGTTTGCCGACTTTTCGCAAGCCGCGCTTGACAAATCGTGCCATATCGCGTATGATTAGAAGCGTCAGACCCGGCGCGCATATCACATTTTGAAAGGGGCTAATATCACATGATGAAACTGGTATTGGTACGGCACGGCGAAAGCGAGTGGAACAAGCTCAACCTGTTCACTGGCTGGTACGACGTTGACTTGAGCGAAAAGGGCCATCAGGAAGCCATCGAGGGCGGCGAGGTTCTCAAGAAAGAGGGCTATGACTTCGACGTGTGCTATACGTCCTATCTCAAGCGCGCCATCCACACCCTGAACCATGTCCTTGACGCCATGGACCGCAACTGGCTGCCCGTGGTCAAGACGTGGAAGCTCAACGAGCGTCACTACGGCGCCTTGCAGGGGATGAACAAGTCCGAGACCGCCGAGAAGTACGGTGAAGACCAAGTGAAAATCTGGCGCCGTTCCTTCGACATCAAGCCCCCCGCGCTGGAGGAGAGCGACGAGCGCAACCCCGCCAAAGACCCCATGTATCGCGGCGTTGACCCCAAGGAACTCCCGCTCAACGAGAGCCTTGAAACCACGATTGAGCGCGTCATTCCCTATTTCAATGACGTGATTAAGAAGGACATGCAGGCCGGAAAGCGCGTTATCATCGCCGCGCACGGTAATTCCCTCCGCGCCCTGTCCATGTACTTCGAGAACATGACCAAGGAACAGATTCTCGAATTTAACATCCCGACGGCTGTGCCGCTGGTGTACGAGTTCGACGACGATTTCAAGTTCATCAAGCGTTACTATCTGGGCGACCAAGACGCCATTGCCGCGAAAATGCAGGCCGTCGCCAATCAGGGCAAGAAGAAGTAAGCCAATCGGCGAACTTTCGCAAGTATGCCCCTGACGGAATCGCGGCGACCGCTTTCAGGCCGCTATAGTTCCGCCGGACGCTTTCATAATGCAGTACAGGCCCCGTGAGAACGTCACGGAGCCTGTTTTTTTACGCGTTTCCCTTGCGTTATTTATGCCTGATGTCATTCACTTTTCGCAGACCCCCCTAAATCCCCCCTTTCAGGGGGGACTTACAAAACCTGAAAGCGCTTTCAAGTCCGGTTCCCCCGCCTCTGAAAGGGAAGGGGGACAGGGGGAGGGGTTCGCAAGCGTTTAAGTTCAT
>JAFSOM010000449.1 GCA_017447005.1 Oscillibacter sp. | reverse complement strand
GCAGATTGGGCGGGTCAAAGATTCCGCGCTCTAATGTCTGCGTCCGGGCGGACAGGCGCACGGCGGAAACTTTATCTCCGGCGCGTAACGCGTTCGCGGCCTGTTCCGTGAGAACGCGTTCGCTGTCCAGCTCGGCGATTCCGCGCTGTCCGGCGAATGCCAACGCGCCGCCCGCAAGAAACAGCGTCACGAGCGCCGCGACAGTACAGGCGACGGCGGCGCGGCGGCGTCTGACGCAGGGGTCGTTCCGGCGCAGATTCTCAAACGCGGCGAGCATTTCCGCGGCGGTCTGATAGCGTTCGTCGGGATTGGGCCGCATGGCCTTTTGGATAATCGCCGACACCGCCGGACTGACGCCCTTCTCCGTGATGGCGGGGACTTCCTCGGCGTTCTGCGGAGGCCGGACGCCCGTCAGAAGATGATAAAGCGTCGCGCCCACGCTGTAAATATCCGAGCGCACGTCCAGCAGTACGCCTTTTCCCTGTCCCGTTCCGCTGACGCTCAGGCTTTCCGACGCGAGATTCCTTGAAGTTGTAGTTCCGGCGGGGTGAATCGTGTAGTCAAGCCCATAATGTTCCGGCGAGGCGTAGCCCCGGCTGAACCCGACGCGCACGCTTCCCGATTCGCCCAGCGCAAGCGCGATGTTAAAGTCAATCAGGCGAATGTCGCCCTGCGGCGTTACCATGATGTTCGCGGGCTTGATGTCGCTGTGCAGAATGCCATAGGGCGGACGGCTATGCAGATAACAAAGCGCCTCCAGCAGTTCGCAAGCCCATTCGATTATCTGCGGTTGCGGAAACCGTTCCCCCCGCTTTAACGGACGGTCAAGGCTTTCGCCCTCAATGTAATCCATGACGGTGTAAACCGTGTCGCCCTCCGCGATAAAGTCGTAGACCTGCGGAATATACGTATGGCTGAGGTTTTTCAAGGCGTCCACTTCTCTGCGCAATACTTCCGGCTTTGCGCGTAGAGTGCGTTTATCGGCTTTCAGCACGACGGTCTTGCCAAGCCGGAGATGTTTCCCCAGATAAACGATACCCGCGCCCCCGGCGCCGATTTGCTCCTCAAGCTCATACAGTCCCGCGATGATTTCAGGCATAAACGCTTCTCCTTCCGTCACCTCCGTGATTTTATGTCGATTCTCCGTCACGCGGACTTGGGCGTAATCAGGCTTGCGACAGTACGCGCATTTCCGCGTTTCGTCCAATCAACTTTCGGTTTCCGCATAACTGAACGCTCCGGCGCTTGTCCCATGAGCGGGAGACGGCCTCGCGGGCTGACGCTGGAAACGCAACCGCCCGTAGGCCGACGCCGGAAACGCAAAAGCGGCGTCGAGCGTCTTTTGAACCCTCAACGCCGCCGTCATACGACGCGAACGCGCAGCCGCCCTTTGTCAAAAGATTCCGCTCGCCCATTGAAAATACGCCGGACAGCGGATATAATCAAGCTGTGGCGCAATGTATAAGTCGCCGCGCTGAATTTGCATGGGTCACGGAATGTCGCAATCATCCCGCGGCCTGCTCGCTAATTTGCGTCTCCGTTAGACATTATACACAAGGGCGGGAAAAATTACAAGCTATTTTTGAAAATTTTTCGGCGCAAGCATTTTGCGCGCTATTTTTCAGCAAAATGCGCAAAATTGCGCGGCTTTTTCCGAAACGGTCAGATAATAAGCGTTCCTTTACGGCGAATCATGGGAGGGAATCGGCATGACGCAACAACAAAGACTGGATTTTCTATTGGAGCGGTTCAAGGAGGATTCCGGCGAATACCGGAATCTGCGGACGGGAAACGGCGTGGAGGAAAAACGCCGCGCCTTGCGTTCCCTGATGAACGTCCGAATGCCCGGAGACATGGACGCGGAAACGCTGGCGGCGCAGGACGCTTATCTAAGGGAACGGGCCGAGGAAAAAGGCGTCGTGACCCCGGACAGGATTCCCCCCGCAAGCGACCCGCGCCTCTCCCTTTGGCAAGGCGACATTACCCGTCTGGCGGTTGACGCCATTGTGAACGCGGCGAACTCTCAAATGTTGGGCTGTTTCATTCCCATGCACAACTGCATTGATAACTGCATTCATACGTTTGCGGGCGTCCAGCTTCGCGGGGAGTGCGCCCGACAGATGAACATTCTGCGCAAACGCTACGGGCGGGACTACGAACAGCCTACCGCCGTCCCCATGCTGACGGACGCGTTTAATCTTCCCGCAAAGAAAGTGGTTCACATTGTCGGCCCCATCGTGGAGGGAAGTCTGACCGGAGAGAACGAGCGGGATTTGGCGGACTGCTACCGCAACACGCTGAACCTTTGCGCGGAAAACGGACTCTTCACCGTGGCGTTCTGCTGTATCTCAACAGGCGTGTTTCGCTTTCCGCCGGAGCGCGCCGCGAAAATCGCCGTAGGGACGGTCACGGACTGGCTGGACGCCAACCCCGGAAAGATAAGCCGGGTGATTTTCAACGTGTTCGGCGACCGCGACAGGGCAATCTATGAGAAATTGCTGTAAGAGAAATTGCTCTAAGGACTTGCACAAAAACAAATTATGCGGATTTTCCCCTTGATTCCGCCATATTGCGAACATCACAAGCCATAGAGTGCAAAGATTATTTTCTTGCAAGTCCTAATAAGCCCTCAAACGGAAACCTCTTGAACAGGAAAACGCCCCTCCCAAACGGGAAGGGGCGTTTTGTTTGCAATGACGCTTTCCGCCGGATTTCAGGGCGTCGCGCTTACGATAGCGTCAAGGCGTCGCGTAAGCGTCGGCGCAGGGGCGGATTATTTCGCGGCTTTGGCGGCGCGGATGGCCTCCGTGAGCAACGGCGTGACCTTGAACAGGTCGCCGCAAATGCCATAGTCGGCAATCTCGAAAATGGGCGCGGTGTCGTTCTTGTTCACGGCGATGATACATTCGGAATCCTGCATGCCGGCTTTGTGCTGAATGGCGCCGGAAATGCCGAGGGCAATATAAACCTTCGGGTGTACGGTCTTTCCGGTCTGTCCTACCTGATGGTCAGCGGAGAGCCAGCCGCTGTCGATGGTAGCGCGGCTTCCGCCGACGACGCCGCCCAATTCCGCCGCAAGCTCTTCGGCGAGTTTAATTCCGCCTTCCACGTCCTTGGAAATGCCGCGGCCCACGGAAACGATATAGTCCGCGCCGATAAGGTCAACCAGTTTCTTGGCGGCCTTGACAACTTCCGTCACTTCCGTCTGGAAGTCGCTTTCGCTCAACTCAAAGGCCGGGTGCACGATTTCGCAGGCGTCGGCCTTGGCTTGGTCAAACGGATTCTTTTTCATGACGCCCGGGCGAACGGTAGCCATGCACGGACGGAAACGCGGGCAGATAATCGTAGCCATCAAGTGACCGCCGAACGCCGGACGCGTCATTTTCAGGTTACGGTCGCTCATATCCCATTTCATGGAATCCACGTCGAGCGTAGAGGATTCGCGCAGGAACTGAATATAATTCGGCACGTCCACATCAAGGTGAGTGCAGTCGGCGCAAAGTCCGGTATGCAGACGGGCGGCGCAACGCGGGCCGAGGTCGCGTCCGATATTCGTCGCGCCAATCAGGAACGCTTCCGGCTTCAAGTCCTGAATCACGTCGCAGATGACTTTCGCGTAACCGTCGGTCGTGTAGACTTTGAGCAGGGGACTGTTGCAGACATACACCTTATCGGCGCCATAGCCGCCCAGTTCCTTTGCAATGCCGTCCACGTCGTCGCCGAGGAGGAGGCCGCACAGATTGACGCCGAGTTCGTTGGCGAGGTCGCGGCCCTTGGAAATTAGCTCAAAGTCGGTGGGCATGAGTTTGCCTTCGCGCTGTTCGCAGAATACCCACACATCCTTAAAAGCGGCGATGTCGCTGCTGTTGAAAGTAGACATAGTTTCTTATCCCTTCTTCAATGATGGTTTCCGGAATCAACAATCATTTCCGGAGAACTCCCGATTGCCCGCGCCGAAAGAAATTCCGGCGTCCGGGTTCTCAGATGATGTGCTTTTCAATCAGGATGGAGGCAAGCTGTTCGCAGGTTTCCTTGCCGTTGCCTTCCAGCATAACGCCTTCGCCCTTCTGCGGCGGCGTGAAGCTCTTGAAGATGTTGGTAGGCGAGCCTTTCAGCCCGATGGTGCTGGCGTCGATAAGCGGACTGTCTTTGAGCGCCTCATAGTCGAACGTGACAAGCGGCTTTTCGTAAGCGGTGTAAATGCCGCCAATGCTCATGTAACGGGGCTTGTTGAGTTCCT
>JAFSOM010000448.1 GCA_017447005.1 Oscillibacter sp. | reverse complement strand
CGAACGCCGGACAGTATCCACCGATACGGTACTGAACTATGTCAAATACTGCAAGGACGCCTACTTGGTTTATCAGGCCAGCCGGGAGGACTTGCAGGGAAAACAGATTCTATCCACGAACGAGAAATACTACATTGCCGACCACGGCTTACGGGAAGCTGTCTTTGGAGGCAACAGAAGGGATATTAACCTCGTGCTGGAAAACATTCTCTACATGGAGTTATTGCGCCGGGGTTACAAAGTCACGGTAGGCAAGCTCGGCGAACGGGAAGTTGATTTCGTCTGTGAGAAGCGCGGGGAAAAGCTCTATGTGCAAGCGTCCTATTTACTCGCGTCTGATGAAACTATCCGCAGAGAGTTCGGAGCCTACGACGGAATCCGGGACAACTTTCCGAAATACGTTGTGACGATGGACGAACTCGACTTCAGCCGAAACGGAATCAAACATCGGAACATCCGGGATTTTCTGACGCAACCGGACTGGAATTAACGCAAGAAATAGCGTCAGGGCAAACGCCCCAACGCTCTTTGGTATCCTTCATCCTTATATATTCCACTCTATCTTAGCGGAGCCGTCCTCCGCGATTATGATTCTATGTATCATAATCATGGCAACGGCTTTCTTGCGCTGGTAATCGGCGTTCTTCCATGACTTCGCCAGATTCACAACGACGCTTGTTTCATCCCCACGGCTTTTCAAATCCTCCATGCGCTCATACAACGCCAGCTTATCCCTTTTTAACTGCGCGGCTTTCTGATTCGCAAGGGCAAGCAAATCATCATTGAAGCCGCCCGACAGCATGGTATCCAGAAGCTGTTGTTCCTGCTTCTCAATCGTTTTTATCTTTAGTTTCAGGTCGTTGACCTCCGCCGAATCGCTCTTTCGTGTCGTGCGCGTCGCGCCCTTTAGTTCTGACAGCTTCGCGGAAATGCAGTCGTATACCATATTCTCCAAATCTTCGGCGTAGATGGAGACTTTCGGCCCCGTGCAGATTTTCTTGTGTGATTTTCCCGTGCAGTTGAAATAACGCCGTATTTCGCCGCTTTTGTTAATTTTTCCCTTAATAGTAGTCATGGTATGACCGCATTTCTCACAGACAACCTTCCCGGCAAGCCAGCTTGTGGGATTGCTGTAGCTATTCGTAATTTGTCGGTTCTTCTCCAATTTGCGCTGACATTTCAGCCAGATGTCGGAATCTATCATGCCGGGATGGGTCAGGAGCACCAGCTTCATATCAGACCAGTCAGGATTGCCCCGCTTATGTTTCGTGCGCCCGTAGAGTTGCGCTCCGTATTCCCCCGTGAACATAGAAACGTCCATCGCTATCTGTACGCCGCGCCGCTCGTAATAATCGTATACCTCCGAATCGGCCTTGACGTAAATTGGATTTTTCAAAAGCGTGGAGAGTTTCGCCGTTGTCCAGTGGCTACCGTTCAACGGGTTCTTATCCTCCGCTATCAGAATATCCAACAGACGCCGTAAGGACACGTTTTCCTGCGCGTAGACCTCAAAGATATAGCGCACCTGCGCCGCCTCGGATGGAATCGGATTCAGTTTCTTGGTCTTGACATTGTGAATTACTGCCGGGATTAGCTCAAATCCATAGGGCTGTCGGCCTCCCATATAGAAGCCCATCTCGCTACGGTGGGCGTAAGCCTGCGTCACCCGGCTGATTGTTGACGTTCGCTCAAACTCGGCGAATACCATTAAGAGCTTGACAATCATCTCCCCGTAAGGGGAGGATGTGTCAAACGATTCCTGAGAGGATACGAACTCGACCTTGTATTCCTTGAACTCCTGCAAGATGTTCACGAAATCCGCAAGAGAACGGCTGATACGGTCGAGTTTGTATACGATAACCTTCCGAATTTTCCCCTGCCGTACCAGCCGCATAAGTTTCTGGAATCCATCGCGGTTGACGTTGCCTCCGGAGAAACCGTTGTCAACGAACGTCATGATTGTTTCGTCCCGCTCATTGGGCCGGAGAACGGAGCGGCAGTATTCAAGCTGTGTCTCGCAACTGATACTGTTTTCCCGTTCGACGGACTTCCGCGCATAGAGCGCAATCGCCATTGGACACTCCCCCCCCCTTTTCTTATGGAGAAATTCGCGGATATGCTACGCGGAAACCCATTTCTGATTTCCCGCCAGCGCGGTAAACAGTTCCTCCATGAGCTGTTCACGGGTCTTTTTGTCGGTTTCCGGGACAATGACGTGTTCCACCTGATGTTTCACGTCCTTGACATCCGTATACTCGGTTTGCAGTTGCGCCATAGAAGCCTCCTTTTATATAGCCCCGCACAGGGGCGCGGTGTTGGAATCCACGTTGATTCCCTCCGTTACGATGATATGCGTGAAATCACAGCATATTTCGTGGTTGATTAGGTTCAGAATGCCCGATTCAGTGTACGGAAAGAAGCACCGAATCAGTTGCGGCGGGGTGATTTTGACATCCTGCCGCCTGTAGGGGCGGTCGTAGTAATGGCAGTCCTTCACAACGCCCTGACCGTCCTTGTAGTACGCCAGCTCGACAAACACCGACCGATGGAGATTCGTCTTTAACCGTGTCCGCAGTCTCGCGGGCAGTCCGTTGTAGCGTTCGCCCTCCCCAACCAGAATCAGAAAGCGATATTTTCGCGGCGTATGCTCCGCTTGGAATTGCAGGTACTCGTCTGTCGAAAGTCCGGCCTGTCCGCTCGGAACGAACTCCACGCCATAAAAGCGTTTGTCCAGTTCCGCCTCAATGACGCTCAACAAATCTTCCGTTGAAAATGTCAGCGTCCGTAACATTTTCGGCCTTGCGCTGTGACGCGCCTCTCCTGTTCTGCCCTGATTGCGGTCAGTGTAGAAGCAATCCACAATCACGTAATCAGGGCCGCGGATTTCCAGCGACAGGAAAACGCTCCTGCCGTGCCGGGTCTTGAAAGTCGTTCGGAATGCGGTTTCGTCAGGATTTGCCGCTTCCAGTCTGAGTATACTCCGCTTCATATTCATACCTCCTCGGAATCAGAATATATGACTGGAAGGTTCGGCGATACGTTCTGACAGTTTATTCCAGCGAAAGCGTCTATCTGTCCCGCCCCCATTCGCGCTCACGGGCGAGTTCGATTCTCTGCCGGAGACGTTGCCGTTCCTGTTGCCGATTGCGATTTTTAATAGCGCGATTTTTATCACCGCGGTCGGTTCGTATGCCCCGATTTTCCAAAGACCGCGCTTTCGCGCCAAGGTGTATCGTTGGTTCACGGCTTATGCCCTGCCGCTCGTAACTCAAATGAGTGACCCGCTTTTCCATACCCATCCGCCGAAACAGTTCATTGCAGACTGTCGCCCAGCCTTCCCTCCATTCTTCGACACGTTCCGGGTCATCCCAGTCGTTCGTCTTGATACTCCGCCCCAGTTTGTACCTTCCGGAAACAGGGTCACAAATTCTGTTACCCTGCGCGTCTAAAAGATAATTCCTGCGTTGCTTCGACAT
>JAFSOM010000447.1 GCA_017447005.1 Oscillibacter sp. | reverse complement strand
CTTCAGGAAAAGAAGAACCTGCCCGGCCTTTCGCTGTCCACGCGTCAGGGCGAACGCTATATGCCCTTCCGCCATATTCGTTACGCGGAGCAGTCCAATCATGATTTGACGGTCTTTCTCACCGGAAACCGTACTCTGATTATGCGGGAACGTCTGGACAATCTGGAACGGCGGCTCCCGTCGCCCCCGTTTTTCCGTTGCCACAAAAGTTATCTGGTCAACCTCCTGCAAGTCCGCTATCTCAACCGGGAACTGTACGCCTTTGAGATGAACGAGGGCGGCGCGGCGTATATCCGCCGGGCGTCCCTGCGGGAAGCGGCGAAGGCGTTGGAAAGGGCGCTGTTCGATGAAACCAGAAATTTCTGACGCCTCGGCGTATGAAAACGGCTGGAAACACAGGTTGTATCTGCTGGCGCTGATTTGCCTATTGATTCCGCTTTTGGGCGGCGCGGCGCGGTTTTCCGAAACGCGGACGCAAGAAAACGGCGCCATTGAGATTCGCAATCCGTCCGTACAGGTTTCGGGAAAAAGCATGGAACTGACGTTGCCGGGGAGCGTCCGCGGCCTTGCTCCTCGAACGCCCGTGAGCGTGTCCTTCACGGCAGGGCCGGAACAGGGCGACGCCCTCTTTCTTCACCCGGTCTATTCTCCATTGGATGTGTATGTCAATAACGAACTTGTCTATTCGTTCGGAAAAGAAGGGAGTTACCCCGCCTTTTTCATCGACCCTCCCACGGGCGCGTTTTCCGTACCCCTGCCCCGCACGGGCGCGGCGCGGGAAATCCGGCTGGAATACCGCTCCCCCGCCGCCCGGAACGCTATCTCCCTCTACGCGCCCGTCATTGGTTCGCAAGCGGATATTCTAAGTTTCCTCTCCGCAAAATACGCCCTGACGCTGATTCTGTCCGTCTGTTTCCTCCTGATGGGACTGCTCCTGCTGACCGCGTCCCTGCTTTTCCTGCGCTTTGAGCGGCGGGGAAAACTGTTGCGCTATCCCGGCGCGCTGGTATTCTGCGCGGGCCTTTGGCAATTCGGGGAAAACGCGTTGAGCGTCTACCTGACGCGCCTTCCGTCCCTGCTGTATCCGCTGGCCTTCATCGGCCTGTTTACGATAGCCCTGCCCCTCTACCGGCAAACCATGATGATATTGTCCCTGCAAAAAAGCCGCCTTCTGCGCTTTTTCCTGAGCCTGCTGGAAGCCTCGGTTATCGTCGCGCTGGCGTTACAGCTTTTCGGACTTGTCCCCTTTTCCCGCTCCCTGTACTGGTTTCATTTCCTGCTCCCGCTGTCCTTATGCGTTCTCGCCGGACGCATTCTGCTGGAAGCGGTTCGGACGCGCTCCGGTTACGCCATTGGCTTTTTCCTCGCTATGCTGGCGATTGTCGTCGGCGCCCTGCTGGAACTGGCGAATTACTATTTCCGCTTTTCCTCTATCACGTCCCTGTTCCAAATCTGCCTGCTTCTGTTTGTCCTGATTTGCAGCGTCCTCTCGTTCGGCTACATGAGCCTTATTTTCATGCAGACGCAAAGAAACATAGAAATGCAACGGGAAATCGACGTTCTGGAACGCTCCATTGACGCGCAGAAAGAGAAAAACAATCTCCTGCTGGAACACGCGGAGGAAGTGCGCCGACAGCGTCATGACCTCCGACAGCATTTGAACGTGATTCTCTCCGCGCTGGAAGCGGGTCAGTATGAGGAAATCAACGCGTATGTGCGGGAACTGACGGAACGGATTCCGGTAAACCGCGACGTGACATGGTGCGACCATCCCGTGGCCAACGCCCTGCTTTCCTATTACGTCTCCTCCGCGGAGGCGGAAAATATTCAATGCGAAGTCCGCGCCCAGATACCCGCAACTCTGCCCCATGTCAGCGACGGCGATTTGTGCGTTTTGCTTGGCAATCTGCTGGAAAACGCGCTGGAAGCCTGTCAGCGGATGAACGAAGGCCCTAAAAAGCTGACGTTTCGGGCGCGGGTTCAGGGGGAACTGCTGGCCGTAACCGTGGATAATACCTATGATGGGAAAGTCCGTTTCTATCGCGGAAAGTACCTGTCAAGCAAACGCGACGCGCCGGGTACGGGCTTGCAGTCCGTCACCTCGGTGGCCAAGCGGCACGGCGGCGAAGCGCTCTTTGAATCCGGCGGGACAACGTTTCGTTCTAATGTCTATATCCGGATATAGGCAAGGAGACGTAAGGAATGGCTTTCGGCGTGAAATGGAAACAACTCCAAACCCGTCACGCGTATTCCGGAAAAACGCGAAACGCAGTGAGGAATTGGCGAAAATCGCCGCGAAAGAATTGAATAGGATTCATCCGTGAGCGAATCAGACCGTCAGGAAGGCAATTGCGCCTCTCTGACGGTTTTTCGCTGACCTGCCGCTGATGTCCCGCGCTTTTTACGTTCGCTTGTTTCGATGAAAACTAACGCTCTTGGTGATAACGCGCAAAAAGTGAAAGTTTGATTGTGCAATACAACAAAAATGATGATACCTATTGACAAATGAAAGGAAAAGGGGTAAATTATTCATCGTAGGTCAGACATATGGCATAGGACAATAAGGGACTTCATTTTTCAGGACGGAGGAACAGCATATGAGAGTGGGTAAGAAAATCGCGGCGGCGTTTTTCGCCGTCTGTCTGCTGACAGTCAGCCTGTCAGGATGCGGCGGCGGCGGAACGTCAGCCGCGGACAGCGAATATCAAAGCGTCAACCTTGCGATGGCGGTCAACGGCACCGATACGCAGATTGACTCCTTGGTTGCCAACTATTTCGCCGATTTGGTGATGGAACGTTCCGGCGGCGCGGTCGTCGTGGACGTGTTCCCCAATGATACCCTCGCGGGCGGCAACGCCACCAAGGGTATCGAATCTATCGCCGTGGGCGGCTCCGAGTTGGGCGCTTACGCTACCAGCGTACTGGCGAATATCGAGCCGAAAATGTCCGTCTCTACGATTCCGTGGTCGTTCACCTCTTACGAACAGGCCCGGAAGGTCATTGACACGACGGGCGGGGCGTATTACGCCGAACTGCTGGCGGCGAAGGGCATTACCTATCTTGGCTCTTTCCATAACGGTTTCCGGCAGTTGACCAACAGTAAACGCGCCGTCACGACGCCGGACGACCTCAAGGGCCTGAAAATCCGCGTGCCCGGCTCCGCCGTCTACATGAACACGTTCGACGCCCTCGGCGCCAATCCCACCGCCATGAGCTGGAGCGAAGTCTTTACCGCCATCCAGCAGGGCACGATTGACGGTCAGGAAAACGGCTGTTCCATCACGAAATCCGCCAAAATGGACGAAATCCAGAAATATATGACTATCTGGAATTACAGCTACGAAAACGACCTGTTCCTTGTCAACACAAAAATCTGGGACAGCCTTCCCGAAAACACGCGGGAACTCATTCAACAGTGCGCTACGGAGGCCTGCGAATGGGGCCGCGATAAGCTGGAAGCCGACGAGGAAGCCTTGATTCAGGGATTCCGTGACGTGGGAATGCAAGTCGACGTTCTGACGGAAGAGCAGTTAGCGGTCTTTCAGGACGCCGTCAAGGATGTCGTCGCCGACTTGAAAGCCGCATACGGCGAAGAAGCCTGCGCCGCGTTCGGACTGTGAGAGGGGAGGAAAGGCAAATGTCCGCGATTCTGGAAAAAATCGAAAAAGTCGTCTCCTGCGTCTGCGTGTCCGTGATGGCGGTACTGGTATTCGGCAACGTTATCGCCCGGTTCGTGTTCAATCACTCTCTCGCCGTCTCCGACGAGATGTCAACCTATCTGTTTGTGCTCATGAGCTTTATGGGCACGGCTATCGCGGCGCGACGCGGCGCCCATCTGGGACTGTCCATCGTCACCGACCGACTATCCCCCGACGCCCGCAAAAACGTACAGCTTGTGATGTACGCCGTCTCCGCCTTCTTCTGTCTGCTGATTGTCGTCTTTGGCGTCCAAATGGTAGCCAGTCAGTACGCGCTCAAACAGGAGACCGCCGCCATGCAGTGGCCTGAGTGGATTTACGGCTCGTTCGTCCCCATCGGCGCGTGTTTCGCTATGATTGCCTTTATTCAGGGCCTGCTCAATATCGCAAAGTACGGACAGCCCCAAGGCAACCCGCAAGAGCAGTATTCCGACGATATGATTAATCAGGCCGTCAGCAAAAAGACCTTGGAGACGCTGGAGGATTTGACGGAAGGGGAGGACGAATGACATGGTAGGCGTTACGTTACTTGGCATTTTCGTGCTGTTGCTGGCGTTCGGCGCGCCCATTGCGACGTGTCTGGGACTGTCCAGCGTGGCGGCGATTCTCGTACAGGGCGCCGGAAAGCCCATCGACGCCGTGATGAGCGTCTTACCGCGCCTGTGCTCCTCGGCTAGCAGTAAGTTCGTACTCTTGGCGATTCCGTTCTTTATCCTCTCCGGAAACGTCATGGAAAAAGCCGGCATTTCCGGACGCCTTATCAATCTGGCGGAAAAGTGTTTGGGGCATATAAAGGGCGGCATGGCGATTGTCTGCGTGGTCGTATCCTGCTTTTTCGCGGCTATCTCCGGCTCCGGCCCGGCAACCGTCGCCGCGCTCGGCCTGATTATGAGTCCCGCGCTCGTCAAGGCGGGCTATCCGGCGTCGTTCTCCTGCGCGCTCATGGCCGCCGGCGGCGCGATTGGCGTCGTGATTCCGCCGTCCATTACGTTCGTCGTCTACGGCTCCATCGCGGACGCGTCCATCACGAATCTGTTCATTTCCGGCAT
>JAFSOM010000446.1 GCA_017447005.1 Oscillibacter sp. | reverse complement strand
CGTGGGCGTATTTGGCCTCCGGCGTCTGAAACGCTTCAAACTCGTCGAACAGAGCAATCAGTTCCTCTTTCTGGTCGGCGGGAAGAATTGAGAATATCCGTTGTTTGGCGGCGTCCTCTCTGGCTTTTTGCGTAAGCAGATTTTCCGCGTCGTATGCGTAGGTGTCTCCGGCGTCGATTTCCACAATATCGTGAATCAGGCACATCAGCATGACCTTTGCAATATCCACTTCCTCATTCGCGTATTCTTGAAGCAGATACGCCATCACCGCCATATGCCACGCGTGTTCCGCGTCGTTTTCGTTTCTGCCGTGACCGGATAAATGCGTCTGCCTGAAAACGGTCTTTTCCTTGTCGATTTCCAAAGCGAACGCTAATTGCTTTTGCAGACGTTCTTCCATACAACCTCCATTGTCTTCGTTTGTTCCCGCCGTTACAGGCTTTTCCCTAACTGGTACGCCTCTTTCATGTAGCGGCTCCGTTTCGTCATGTCCGGGGTTCCGCACCCCTTCCCAATAATCATGCCCTGATTCTGGAAGTCCATGTACTGGCAAATCCGGCGATAGTACGCGGTCACGACATCAAACGCGGAATCGGAGTTATCCCACGCCACGGAAATCAGGACGGCCTTTTTCCGCATGGAGGTTAATTCGCCTGTAAAGCTGTAAAAACGGTCAACGACGGTTTTCAACTGCGCGGGCCAGTTGTAGTAGTACACGGGCATGACGAACGCCAGCAAATCGGACGAGCGAATCAGTCCTTTGAGTTCCTTCTCGTAATCGTCCTTCTGTACGCACGGGCCGCTCATGCCGCAACGGTTACATCCGAGACAGGGACGAATGTCCGCGTGAATCACGTCGTATTCCGTGACGCTGTGTCCCGCCTCCTTCGCCCCGCGAATAAACTCCGCCGCCAGAGCGTTAGACGAGCCGTTTCTGTTGCCGCTGCTTTTCAACGTCAGAATTTTCATGCGCTCCACCTCATCTTGCATCCGCGCCGCCGTCCCGGTATGCGTTACGGGACGGACGCGCTGAAAATCAACGTTCAGTATACATCATCCGGCGCCAAAAGGCAATCCGTTCAGGAAATTTCGTGCGTGAGGCTCAACGTGTCCGGGGCAAGCGTGAAAATCTTCCGCCCCATCCTTCTGGCGTAACGGACAGTCGCCGCCGTCCCGCCGCGCTTTTTTCGTGATACAAACAGAATCGTGGAAAAGAAACGCCGTGGCACCCTACAAGGACGGCGCGTTGACGTTCGTCTCCTTAAATATGCCTGAGTTTGTTACTGCCGTCGCTGTTCCTGAGGCGCTTCTGATACTCCCGCTAAAATCGGAGAAACTGGAACTCGGCCTCGTTCGCGTCGGGTAGCGTACCGACGAGGTAGCGAACGCCTCTTCTCCGTTATCTCCCCTCGGAACCGGACTTGATATTTTCACATCATCCGTCTCTTCAGCAACTTCATTTCAAGGACGTGAGAGGAACCCGCTTGACAAAGGCGGGTTCCTTCTGTTATAAATTGCGTAACGGAACGTCGAGCGGCGATGAGCGTAAGTCCGGGCGTTTCCAAAATTGAAACGGAGGACAGTGGAAAATGAGACGAAGAAAATGGATAGCGGCGGCGTTGTCGGCTGTGATGGTCGCCGGACTTGCCGCATGCGGAAACGGAACGCCCGCGAATCAGCCCACAGAGGAAACCGAAACCCCCGCGATTTCCGAACCGGAGGAAACGGAGACGACGGAAACGGGGCTTGAGGAAGTCGGCGGCGTGGACAACGCGAACATCGACGCGGCTGTGTATCTTGACTACTCGGCGGGGATTGCGGCGGGCGTCTACCGCTGGATTCTCAGCGACGACGGCGATTATTACGCGCTGGCGGCTGTGGATGAGGACGGCGAGCCGCTGACGGCGCAGGAAAGCGCGATTAACGTGGGCGCGAACAACGCCGAACGCGGCGACGGCGGCGCTATGCCCGGCGGCGCGCCGGACGGCGGAACACTGCCGGAAGGCGAAATTCCGGACAGTGAGAACGCCGGAGCCATGCCGGAAGGCGGGAACGGCGGAGGAATGCGCGGCGGCATGGGATTCGGCGGCTTTGGCGGCGGCGGTACGGTTTATCAGGGCGTCTACATGAACGCGAACGTAACGAACCTGTCCAACCAGACCATGCTTGTTTACGTTCCCGCCGCCTATCTGACAACGGACGCGGGCGGCAATGTTACCGGAATCAATTATGACGCCGCAGTTGGAAATTACACGGCGGACACCGCGCCCATCGTCTATCTGAACGAGTGCGGCGGCTGGAAATCGAGTTCTCCGCGCTCTTGCGACGCGTCCTATATCGAACAGGGCATGGTCTACGTGACCGCCGGGGCGCGGAGCCGTGACGCCGTAGGCGACGATGGAACTTTGACAGGCAAGG
>JAFSOM010000445.1 GCA_017447005.1 Oscillibacter sp. | reverse complement strand
GGTAACGGGGGAAGGTGGCGCGCAGCGCCGGATGAGGGCAAGTCTAATTTAGCTTAACGCCCATGCTCGGAACGGGGGAAGGTGGCGCGCAGCGCCGGATGAGGGCAAGTTTTATTGCGCTTAGATTTACGCGTCGAGCTTTTCGAGCGCGGCCATTTGGAGGCATACGCAGAGAATCTCGGCGGCCTTACGCAGTTCGCCGATGGGCGGGTAGGACGGCGCGATTCTGATGTTGCTGTCGAGCGGGTCGAGGCCATACGGATACGTCGCGCCGGCGGAAGTCATGGTGACGCCCGCCTGATGACATAAGTGCAAAGCGCGTCGGGCGGTACCGGGCATAGCGTCCAGCGAGATAAAGTAGCCGCCCTTGGGATGATTCCACGACGCGATTTTGAGCGGGCCTAATTCGCGCTCTAAGGTCTCCTCCACGCAACGGAACTTCGGACGCAGTATCGCGGCGTGCTCTTTCATAAGGTCAAGCGTGTGCTCCTTGCTCCGCAGATACAAAACGTGGCGTTGCTGATTGACCTTGTCAAAGCTGATGGCCTGTACGGACAACAATCTTTTCAGATACGTCATATTGGCCTCGGAACAGGCGAAACACGACACGCCCGCGCCGGGAAGCGTGATTTTCGACGTGGACGCGAACTCAATGACGCGCTCGGGGTTGCCGTACTCGGCGCAGATGGACAGCATATCGGGGAACGGCACGTAGTCGCCCTCGAACTCGTGCACGACGTAGGCGTTATCCCACATCAGGAGGAAGTCGGGCGCGGCGGTACGCATGGACGCAAGGCGGCGGATAGTCTCCTCGGAATAAATAATGCCCTGCGGGTTGGAGTACTTCGGCACGCACCACATGCCTTTCACGCTCGGGTCCTTGACGGCGGATTCCACGAAATCCATATCCGGGCCGTTGCGCGTCATGGGTACGGTAATCATCTCAAAGCCGAAATCCTCGGTAATGCGGAAATGGCGGTCGTAACCGGGCACCGGACAGAGCCAGCGTAACATGCCCTCCTTGAACCACGGGCCGGAACTGTGCAGAAGGCCGTGCGTATAGCCCTTGGAAATCGTGTCGTACATCAGTTGCAGACTCGCGTTGCCGCCTACAAAGACCTGTTCGGGCTTGCAGTCGAGAATATCGGCGAACAGGCGACGGGCGGAAGGCAGTCCGGCCAGTTCGCCGTAGTTGCGCACGTCCTCGCCGTCGGACAGATACTCGTCATGCTCCAGCATACGGAAAAAGATACCGCTGACCACGTCCAGCTGTTCCTTACCGGGCTTTCCCCGGGCCATATTGAGCTTTAATCCGCTGTCCTTGAAGCGTTCCCAGCGCTCATGGAGGGCGGCGTACTCCCGCGCCCGCTCTTCCCGCGTCAGCGCGGCGTATTCTTTCATATTCAAGCCTGTCATACCGTTTCATCGTCCCTTCGTCTTGGATTGTCAATTCCCTAGTATACTCCGATTTCCGCGCCTCTTCAACTGTTATTTTGTACGGCGCGGCGGCGGTTTCCGGCGGCCTTTTGCGCCAATCCGTCGAAAGCGGCGGCCCCCTCTGTCACTTCGTGACATCTCCCCCACTTCGTGGGGGAGACATGGGGGAAGGCAAAACCT
>JAFSOM010000444.1 GCA_017447005.1 Oscillibacter sp. | reverse complement strand
TTTTCATCCGGGACGCGTCGGTCTCCGATACCCCCGCATGAGTAAGAGCGACGGATTTCGCCTCGTCCTGTCCGATTACGGGCGGCGGCGCGTCGGCGGCGTCAAAGGAGAATGTCACGTTTTCATCCGCGTCGTCGGACTCAAAGGAGAGAATTTCGCCCGTTTCCGCGTCAATCGTATAATCATACTTGATTGCGCCGCCGGAAAATTCGACTTCGTACTCCATGCGTCCGTTGTCGCGCTCTTTATCCGTTCTGATAAAGGCAACGTCGCTTTCGGAAAGTCCGGCGTGTTCCAAGGCGATACGCCGGGCGTCGGCTTCGGTCAGCCCTCCCGACGGAAGCGGAGCGGGCGTCTGTTCCGGCGCGGCGGGGATTTCCGAAGCGGGGAGCGGCGAATCCGGCGCGGAGGAAGTTGATTGCGACAAATCCGGCGCGGGGAAGGACGATTGCGCGGAATCCGTACCGGGCGCGGCGGCGCAGGCCGAAAGCGTCAGGACGGCGACAAGCGTGAAAAGCCACTTTTTCATAAATGCTCCTTTCCGGCGAAAGCGGAAGAAAAACGCTAAAAAAGCGCTTGACAAATCTGTTTTAGCGTGGTAGAATAAATCACTTTTGAGTTGCGGAATGGTATAACAACCCACTTTAATTTTTGTCAGTATAGCATAGTTTACGGGAAAACGCAAGAGGTTCGCAACATTTTTTTATCAACCGTCCCTTGCGTGTCACGCCCGCGCAAGGAATCACACCGCCAGAAATCCGGCTTCCACGCCGGGCCGGGCGGCTTTTTTCCATGGGCGGCAATACCCCCTCACATATCTTATACACCACGGAAACCGCCGCGCAAGCGAAGGAACGCAGTCACGCGGAGTTGATAACGCTATCCGTACCCCTCACAACAGCGGACAGCGGAGACGTTCAGAATGGAAAGGCGGATGGGCAAATGGCCAAAATCAAGCGCTACGGAAAAACGCCCCGAATGAATTTCGCCCGGTATGAGGAAGTCGTTCCCATGCCGAACCTCTTGGAGATTCAAAAGAAGTCCTATCGGGAATTTCTCGAAACGGGTCTCCGGGAAGTGTTCGCCGACGTGGGGCCGATTACCGACTACCAAGGCAATCTGGAACTGACGTTCATCGACTACAAGATGGACGAGGAGCCGCGTTACGACGTGGAGGAATGCAAGGCGCGTGACGCCACTTACGCCGCGCCGCTGAAAGTCAAGGCCCGCTTGCGCAATAAGGAAACCGACGTGATGAAGGAGCAGGAACTCTTTATGGGCGACTTCCCCCTCATGACGCATTCGGGCACGTTCGTCATCAACGGCGCGGAGCGCGTGGTCGTGTCGCAAATCGTGCGCTCGCCGGGCGTGTACTACGGGCGGGAGGTCGACATTAAGACGGATTTGCCGATTCTGACCTGTCAGATTATCCCCTACCGCGGCGCGTGGCTGGAGTACGAGACCGACACCAACGAAGTCTTTTGGGTGCGCATTGACAAGAACCGTAAGATTCCGATAACCTGTCTCATCCGCGCTCTGGGCCTGAAAACCGACGCGGAAATACTGGAACGGTTCAGCGACGACCCGCGCATTACCGCCACGCTAGAAAAAGACCCGTGCAAGACCTATGAGGACGCCATGCTGGAAATTTACCGGAAACTGCGTCCGGGCGAGCCGCCGACGGTAGAGGCCGCCGAAACGTTGATGAACAACCTGTTCTTTGACCCGCGCCGTTATGACCTGTCGGTAGTCGGGCGCTATAAGTTCAACCGGAAACTGTCGCTGTGGCAACGAATCACGGGCCGCGCCTTAGTCGAACCCGCCGTTGACCCGTCCACGGGGGAAATTCTGTTCGACGCGGGGCACGTCCTGACGAAACCCGAGGCGCAGACGCTCGACGCGTTAGGCGTGTTTGAAGTCGTCATTGACGCGGAGGGGACGCCGATTCGCGTGCAGTCTAATCGGATGTGCGACATGAGCAAGTTCGTGGACTTCGACCCGTTGCAGGCCTGTAACCTGAAAGAGCGCGTGCGTTACGACGTATTGCAGGAGCTGTTGCAGCAGTACAGCGGCGAGGACTTGCTTGACCAGATTCTGTTGCAGAAAGACCGCTTAGTCCCGAAACATGTCATGATTGACGACATTTTAGCGTCCATCAACTATATGAACGGGCTTGCGCGGGGAATCTCGATTAAGGACGACATCGACCACTTGGGCAACCGCCGCTTGCGTTGCGTGGGCGAACTGTTGCAGAATCAGTTCCGGATTGGCTTTTCGCGTATGGAACGCGTCATCCGCGAACGCATGACGACGCAGGACTTGGAGAGCGTCACGCCGCAAAGCCTGATTAATATCCGGCCCGTGACGGCGGCGATTAAGGAGTTTTTCGGCTCCAGTCCGCTCAGTCAGTTTATGGACCAGACGAACCCGCTGGCGGAGTTGACGCATAAGCGCCGCTTATCGGCCCTCGGCCCCGGCGGACTGTCCCGCGAACGCGCCAACATGGAAGTGCGCGACGTGCACTACAGCCACTACGGGCGCATGTGCCCCATAGAGACGCCGGAAGGCCCCAATATCGGCCTCATCTCCTATCTGGCCGGATACGCCCGCGTGAACGAATACGGCTTTATTGAGACGCCGTACCGGGCCGTCAGCAAGGAGACCGGGCGCGTATCGGAGGCCATCACGTATATGACCGCCGACGAGGAGGACAATTATATAGTCGGACAGGCGGCGGAACCGCTCGACGAGTTCGGACGGCTTAAAAATGAGCGTATCACGGCGCGTCACCGCGACGAAATCGTCGTTGTCGACCGCGAACGCGTGGACTATATCGACGTGTCCCCGCGCATGATGGTTTCTATCGCCACGGCTATGATACCGTTCCTGCCCAACGACGACGCCAACCGGGCGTTAATGGGCGCCAATATGCAGAGACAAGCCGTGCCTCTGTTGCGTCCCCACGCGCCGATTGTCGGGACGGGCATGGAACATAAGATTTGCATTGACTCGGAAATCGTGGTTCTCGCGGAGGGCGACGGCGTCGTAACGGATGTGGACGCCCGCCACGTCGGGATTGACTACGACGACGGGACGCATAAATCCTACAAGCTCATTAAGTTCTTACGTTCCAACCATACGACTTGCATTAACCAGCGTCCGATTGTGAACGTGGGCGACCGCGTGCACGGAAAGCGTATCGGCCCCGACGGGCGCGAAATCTCCGCGACGATTCTGGCCGACGGCCCCTCTACCGAAAACGGCGAAATTGCCCTTGGTCAGAATATCCTTGTAGGCTTTATGACTTGGGAGGGCTACAACTACGAGGACGCCGTATTATTGAACGAGCGCCTTGTGCGGGAAGACCTCTACACGTCCATTCACATTGAGGAGTTCGAGATTGATTCCCGCGACACGAAACTTGGCCCCGAAGAGATTACCCGCGATATTCCGAACGTCGGCGACGACGCCTTGAAGGATTTGGACGCGAACGGCGTGATTCGTATCGGCGCGGAGGTGAAGTCGGGCGACATCCTCGTCGGTAAGGTGACGCCGAAGGGCGAAACCGATTTGACCGCGGAAGAGCGTCTGTTACGCGCTATATTCGGCGAGAAGGCGCGGGAAGTCCGCGACACGTCGCTGAAAGTCCCGCACGGCGAAAGCGGTATCGTGCTCGATACGAAAGTGTTCACCCGCGAGAGCGGCGACGATTTAGGCCCCGGCGTGAATATGGTCGTGCGCGTGTATATCGCGCAGCGGCGCAAGATTCAAGTGGGCGATAAAATGGCCGGACGCCACGGTAACAAGGGCGTTGTGTCCCGCGTTTTACCGGAAGAGGATATGCCTTTCCTTCCCGACGGTACCCCGCTCGACATCGTGCTCAATCCGCTGGGCGTGCCGTCGCGTATGAACATCGGTCAGGTTCTGGAGGTGCACTTAGGTTACGCCGCGCAGAAACTGGGCCTGAAATTGAAGGCCGGATTGCCCGTCAATATGGATTCCCCGATTTTCGACGGCGTGACGCAGGCCGACCTTGACGAAATCCGCGCTATGAAGTCCGACACGCCGCTGAAAGTCGCCACGCCCATTTTTGACGGCGCCCGCGAACAGGATATTTCCGCCATGTTAGCGGAGGCCGGACTTGACCCCGAAGGGAAATCCGTCCTCTATGACGGGCGCACGGGCGAACCGTTCGACAATAAAGTAACCGTCGGTTACGTCTACTTCCTGAAACTGCATCATCTGGTTGACGATAAGATTCACGCCCGTTCGACCGGCCCCTATTCGCTCGTGACCCAACAGCCGTTAGGCGGCAAGGCGCAGTTCGGCGGACAGCGTTTCGGCGAGATGGAAGTCTGGGCTTTGGAGGCCTACGGCGCCGCCTATACCTTACAGGAAATTCTCACGGTCAAGTCCGACGACGTGACCGGACGCGTCAAAACCTATGAGTCTATCGTCAAGGGGCACAACGTCCCGCAACCGGGCGTTCCGGAATCGTTCAAAGTGCTCGTGAAAGAGTTGCAGTCGCTTTGCCTTGACATCGAGGTGCTGGACGCCGACGGCAACCCCGTCGAACTCAAGGACGACGAGGACGCTATGGACACGTTCAACCTTGCGCGGATGGACGCCGACAACGAACGGCAGAACCGTCGTTACGACGCGGCGGAGTTCCAGAACGCCGGATTCGACGTGCAGGACGCCCCGCCCGATGCCGGAGCCGACGCCGACTTTACCGACGATTATACCGACGATTCCGCCGACGCCGATTCCGATGACGACGACGATTACGCCGCCGACGCCAGTTCCGATGAGTACGCCGACGACGAATCCGTTGATTTTCCGGACGCCGCGCCGCGTTCGACCGGGAGCGCGTCGGGACGCCGCACGCCCGACAGCGATTTGTTCGCCGACGCCGATTCCTTCGCGCTTTCGGATATGTTCGGCGACGGCGAGAGCGGATTTGATTCCGCCGACCCCGACGGCGATTTGTTCTGAGGAGGGAGACCATGGATAACAACGCCCAAGGCAACAATATCATCTTTGACGCGATAAAAATCGGCATGGCCTCCCCCGACCAGATTCGCGCATGGTCATACGGGGAAGTCAAGAAGCCGGAAACCATCAATTACCGCACGTTGAAGCCGGAGCGTGACGGCCTGTTCTGCGAGCGCATTTTCGGGCCTACCCGCGACTGGGAATGTCACTGCGGAAAGTATAAGAAAATCCGCTACAAGGGCAAAGTATGCGACCGTTGCGGCGTAGAAGTGACGCGGGCAAAAGTCCGCCGTGAGCGCATGGGCCATATTGAGCTTGCCACGCCCGTTTCGCATATCTGGTATTTCAAGGGCATTCCGTCGCGCATGGGCCTGTTGCTGGAAATCAGCCCGCGCATTCTGGAGAAAGTGCTCTATTTCGCGGACTATATCGTAACCGACCCCGGCGAAACGCCGTTGAGCCGCAATCAGATTCTTTCCGAGAAGGAGTACCGCGACTACCGGGAGAAGTACGAGGACGATTTTAAGGCGGGCATGGGCGCCGAGGCCGTACAGAAACTGTTGGCGGTCGTGGGCCTCAGTCCCGAGGAGAGTTCGCGTAAAATTGAGCTGATGGAGACCTGCGCCCGTCTGCGCGACAAACTCCGCACGGAGGGCGAAGGCCTTACCGAAGAGGAGACCGCCGAACTGGACGCCGCGAAGGAAGAGTTGGAAACGTTCCACGGGCTTGACAATCTCTCCGCGCAACTTCACGCCGAACTGAAAACCGCTACCGGACAGAAAAAGGCGCGTATCGTCAAGCGACTGGAAGTCGTGGACGCGTTCCGCATTTCGGGCAACAAGCCGGAATGGATGGTATTGGACGCGCTCCCGGTGATTCCGCCGGAACTGCGGCCTATGGTACAGCTTGACGGCGGACGGTTCGCCACATCCGACTTGAACGACCTTTACAGGCGCGTGATTAACCGGAATAACCGTCTGCACAGGCTGATTCAACTGAACGCGCCGGACATTATCATCCGTAACGAGAAGCGCATGTTGCAGGAGGCTGTGGACGCGCTCATCGACAACGGACGCCGCGGACGCGCCGTAACGGGAGCAAATAACCGCGCCCTGAAGTCGTTAAGCGATTTGTTGAAGGGCAAGCAGGGCCGTTTCCGTCAGAATCTGTTAGGCAAGCGCGTCGACTACTCCGGACGTAGCGTCATCGTCGTGGGGCCGGAGCTGAAAATCTATCAGTGCGGCGTTCCTAAGGAAATGGCCGTGGAGCTGTTCCGCCCGTTCATTATGAAAAAACTGGTTGAGACCGGGACGGCGAACAATATCAAATCCGCGAAAAAGATGGTGGATAAGGGCGTAACGGAAGTTTGGGACGCGCTGGACATCATCATCAAAGACCACCCGGTAATGCTCAACCGCGCCCCCACGTTACACCGCTTGGGCATTCAGGCGTTTGAGCCGGTACTCGTGGAGGGCCGCGCCCTGAAACTGCATCCGCTTAACTGTACGGCCTTCAACGCGGACTTTGACGGCGACCAGATGGCGATACACGTGCCGCTGTCGTCGGAGGCGCAGGCCGAAGCGCGGATTCTCATGCTCTCGGCGAATAACCTCTTGCGTCCGCAAGACGGCGGCCCCGTCACCGTGCCCACGCAGGATATGGTATTGGGTTCGTACTATTTAACCATGGACCGCATGGGCAAGGCCGAAAAAGGCGCGGAAACTATCTTCTGCACCGACCCCGGCGACACGAAGTTACCCGGGCGGGCCGTCGTGGACGCTGACGACTTCCTAGCCGCCAACGCCCGTATCGCCGACATGAACGACGCGCTGACCTCTGACCGTAAACTCGAAGCGTTAGAACCCGACGAGCGCGAACGCGTCATGGCGAAACGCGAGGCGGCGGAAAAGGCCATGATTCCGGCGGCGAAGATGGAGAAATTCAAAAAGGCGTCCTATCGTCCCGTCCGGATGTACCGTAGCGAGGAAGAGGCGCTCATGGCCTATAACGAGGGCGTCATCGGCCCGCATTGCCCGATACTGGTACGGCGTTCGTTTTTCTTCAACGGCAAACAGCGCGAAGGGATTGTGGAAATCACGCCGGGCCGGATTCTGTTCAACCAGAACATCCCGCAGGATTTGGGCTTTGTCGACCGCGACGACCCCGCGCATATCTGCGACTATGAAATCACGGAGACTTGCGGCAAGAAGGAACTCGGCAAAATCGTCGACCGCACGATTAACAAGCACGGCTTTACCATGGCGGCGGAAGTCCTTGACGCGATGAAAGCCACCGGATACCGCTATTCCACGAAAGCCGCTATCACCGTATCCATTTGGGATATGTCGATACCCGAGAGCAAGTACGAGATGGTGCGCGACACCGAACAGCAGGTTGTCAATATTGAGAACCAGTACCGCATGGGTTTCATGACCGACCACGAGCGTTATAAACAGGTGGTGGAAGTCTGGGAAAAGACCACGGACGAAGTCTCGACGGCCTTGCAGGACAATCTTGACCGCTACAACCCGATTTTCATGATGGCCGATTCGGGCGCCCGCGGTTCGATGAAACAGATACGTCAGCTGGCGGGTATGCGCGGCCTGATTGCCAATACCGCCGGACGGACTATCGAAATCCCCATCAAGGCGAACTACCGCGAAGGCCTCACGGCGTTGGAATACTTCATTTCCAGCCGCGGCGCCCGCAAGGGCCTTGCGGATACCGCGCTCCGTACCGCCGACTCCGGCTACCTTACGCGCCGTATGGTGGACGTGTCGCAGGAGGTCATTATACGGGAAGAGGACTGCGGCGTGACGCATGGCATTAAGGTCAGCGAAATCAGCGAAAACGGGCAGGTTATCGAACGGTTCGCCGACCGTCTGCGCGGACGCTATCTGGTAGGCGACATTGTCGACGACGATACCGGGGAGATTTTGCTGTCCCGGAAGCGGATGTTGTTGGAGACCGACGCGAAGATTCTGGAGTCCCACCGCTGGACGCAGGCTAACCCGCGCCCGGATGACGTTTGCAAGTACGACCCCGCCGACCCCGACGCCCGTCCCACGGTCATGATACGCACGGTTCTGACGTGTCGGGCGAAGAGCGGCGTTTGCGCGTGCTGTTACGGTATGAACCTCGCCACGCAGCAGCCTGTAGGCCCCGGAGAGGCCGTCGGCATTATCGCGGCGCAGTCCATCGGCGAACCCGGTACGCAGCTGACCATGCGCACGTTCCACACGGGCGGCCTCGCGGGCGGCGACATCACGCAGGGCCTCCCGCGTGTGGAGGAACTCTTTGAGGCCCGCAAGCCGAAACGTATGGCGACGCTGGCGGAAATCAGCGGAACGGTTCATTTTGAGGAGGCCCAGAAGGGCAGTCTGCTCAACCTGATTATCACCAATGAGGCGGACGGGGAAACCCGTACCTACGCCGTGCCGCATACGGGCTTGCTCGTCAATGAGGGCGACAAGGTCGCCGCGGGCGCGCAGTTGACCTACGGCGCGTTGAATCCCCATGACGTGTTGCGCATTCGCGGCGCCGACGCCGTCTATAACTACCTCATTCAGGAAGTTTTGCGCGTGTACCGTCAGCAGGGCGTGGACATCAACGACAAGCATATTGAGGTCATTGTGCGTCAGATGATGCGCAAAGTCCGCCTTGAGGACGCCGGAGACACGACGCTGTTAGACGGCTCCATGGTAGACGTGCTCGAACTCGACGCCGCCAACGCCGAGATTGACCGCCGTAATGAGGCCGGAGAGCGTCGGGAGGACGGCGAACCGCTGCAAAAGGCGTCGGGTACGCAGTTGCTCATGGGCATTACCAAGGCGTCCCTCGCTACGGACTCGTTCCTGTCGGCGGCGTCCTTCCAAGAGACGACGAAAGTACTGACGGAAGCGGCGATAAAGGGCAAATCCGACCACCTCATGGGCCTGAAAGAGAATGTCATCATCGGCAAGCTGATTCCCGCCGGGACGGGCTTGCAGAAGTATCAGGACTTGGCCGAAGAAATGACGTTGCCGGAAGTGTACGTGGAGCCGGCGCCGGATATGGAATCCGCGCTGTGACGGCGGCGACGAACGCGCCCTAAATCCTAAGACCCCCCTTTCAGGGGGGACTTTCCGGAACTTTCACCGCCCTGAAAAAAATCCGTTCCCCCGCCCCTGAAAGGGGAGGGGGACAGGGGGCGGGGTTTTGAGAACGAACGCGGAGACCTCGAAAAGCGGGGTCTCCGTTTTGCAAAGGAGGACAAATTCATGAACCTTGGCGTAGTCGGTACGGGCATGATAGCGAAAGAGGCGTTGCCGGTTCTGCAAAGAGTGGGCGTCGACATCGGGG
>JAFSOM010000443.1 GCA_017447005.1 Oscillibacter sp. | reverse complement strand
TTGGCTTTCCATTCCTTTTCCATAGCCTTATTTTAGCACTTCCTTTATAAATTTCAAGATTTATTCGCCGAGACAATATGGTCGGACGGAGGAAAGTATCTGAAACCTCCGGCGCGGAAGCGTTGGATTTAGGATGTTAATCCAACGGTTATCCCAAACGCCGCGCAATCTGCGGGAGAACCCGTGGCAACGAAACGAAAGCGAAGTCCGAAAATCCGCGCTTGCCTGTATTCAACGCTAACCGGGGATACCCTAAACGGGAACGCCGCGAAAGGAGGAATCAAAACGGCTAATGGCGGTTGCGCCTGAATATCCCGCATGGGTACGGAACGTCCGTAGTAGTTTGAGAGGGTTAATGACCCTTACACGGCGAAGGGACGTAGTTATTGTGCACTAAAACGTAAGTTGATTAGGGAGGAAAGCCTCAACAATGCAACCAACAACTGAAATTTTAGCAAGAATCAGAGGAAATTCACTCGCAAATAAAGACGAAATATTCACACGGCTGTACCGTTATATGTTGCGCCCGGACATCTATTTTGTCGCGTACCAGAACCTGTACGCGAACAACGGCGCGGCGACAAAAGGCGTCAATAACGATACGGCTGACGGATTCAGCGAAGCCAAAATAGCGAATATCATCCGAAAACTTTCGGCTGACAGCTATCGGCCAACTCCGGTCAGGAGAAGCCATATCGCAAAAAAGGGCAACCCGAAAAAGAAGCGTCCGCTCGGAATCCCCACTTTTACGGATAAGCTGGTACAGGAAGCTCTGCGTATGATACTGGAAGCGGTATATGAGCCTGTCTTTCTGCCCGTGTCGCACGGTTTCAGACCCGGAAAAAGCTGTCATACGGCTCTGAAGTCCGTGAAACTGGAGTTCAACGGCGCCCGCTGGTTTGTGGAAGGGGACATTAAGGGCTGTTTTGACAACATCAGCCATGAAGTCCTGATTGGCTTTATCCGCAACAAAATCAAAGACGCCCGCCTCATCAAACTGATTTACAGATTCCTCAAAGCCGGATATCTGGAAGATTGGAAATATCACATGACGTACAGCGGCTGTCCGCAGGGCGGCGTGGTATCGCCGATTCTCGCCAATATCTATCTGCATGAGCTGGACAAATTTGTGATGAGGCTGAAAGCGGAGTATGACACCTACAGCAGAGAACCTGTCACAACGGAGTACCGGCTGTTAAGCAATGAAGTCCAAATGCTTTCCTATTATATCGGAAGGGCGGAAGGAGCGGAAAGAGAGCGTCTGCTTACGGAGTATCGCGCAAAGCGTAAGCTGATGCTGAAAACGCCCTGTACCGCGCAGACGGGCAAATGTATCAAATACGTCCGTTACGCGGACGATTTCATCATTGCTGTGAAGGGAAGCAAAGCGGACTGCCAGCGGATAAAGGGAAGACTGTCCGAATTTATCGCGCAGTCCCTGAAAATGGAACTCAGCGACGAAAAGACGCTCATAACGCACAGCGGACAGCGCGCCAGATTCCTTGGGTATGATGTGCGGGTTCGGAGAAGCGGCCTTGTCAGGCGCGGCGGTCCCGGTCATAAGACGAAGCGGACGCTGAACGGCGTTTGTGAACTGTCCGTACCCTTCCATGACAAAATCCATGACGTCAGTTTCGTCAAAGGCGTTGCGGAGCAAAAGAAGGACGGGACGCTGTTCCCGGTTCACCGCGTATCCTTGTTGCACCTGACGGATTTGGAGATTATCTCCGTCTACAACGCCGAACTGCGGGGAATCTGCAACTACTATGGAATGGCTGGCGATTTCTATAAGCTGTGTTACCTCGGCTATCTCATGGAATACAGCTGCCTGAAGACGCTCGCGGCGAAACACAAAAGCTCTATCTCCAAAATCAAGGCTAAATTCAAAGACGGCAAAGGGCGTTGGGGCGTCCCGTATGAAACAAAGGCGGGAAGCAAACGGCGCTACTTTGTCAAATACGCCGAATGCAAGGGAGCGGCGAATCCTACGGATATTGTCAGCGACGCGGCGTTTGTTCACCGCTATTCGAGAACGACGCTTGAAGAACGCCTGAAAGCGCATGTATGCGAGTTGTGCGGAGCGACGGACAGTGAAAGCTACGAAATCCATCATGTGAACAAAGTCAAGAACCTGAAAGGCAAATACAAATGGGAAATCGCTATGATTGCGAAGCATCGAAAGACGCTTGTGGTATGTAAAAAGTGCCACTATGCGATTCATCACCCTTGAATTTCCACTGAACGAACAGTAACAGAGCCGGATACATTGAGAGATGTAAGTCCGGTTCCCGGAGAGGGTGGCGAAAACCTGTCATAGGAATATGATAAGGCGTCGCTTCCCTACTCTACATGTACGTTATCGACTGCCGTCCGCAGGTGAAGAAATGCTATACGGAAAAGTACGGCACGAATCAGTGCGCGTTGGCTGTGCGCGAAAACCTGATGCGCGTCTGTCGCGCCATCGTGGACGAGTCCGCGATTGAGCGCG
>JAFSOM010000043.1 GCA_017447005.1 Oscillibacter sp. | reverse complement strand
TCGGCGTTCCTGAAACGCTACCCCGACGCGCACGGCACGGGCGTCGACTACGCGCCGCTGTCGGTACGGAAAACCAAATGCCTGAACCGGGCCGCGATTTCCGCCGGACGCTGTCAGGTCGTGGAGGGAAACGCGATGAGCCTTCCGTTTCCCGATAACGCCTTTGACCTCGTGACCGCCTACGAAACCGTGTACTTCTGGACGACGATTGAGGAGGGTTTCCGGGAGGTCTACCGCGTACTGCGTCCGGGCGGGACGTTCATGGTCGTCAACGAGCTGGACGGGCGCAACGGTACCGGGGAGCAGTACGAGAGGATTATCAAGCGTATGCGGACGTATACGGGGGAGGATTTGGAGGCGGCTTTGAAGTACGCCGGATTCCCCCGCGTGCGCGTGATTCACCATAACAATATGCTGTGGATGTGCGTCATGGCTGGGAAGATATAGCGCGTCAGTGCCGTGGAAGCGGAAACGCGTCAGTCGCGGAGAAATGGGAACGCGTCAGACCACAGAAACGCGGCAAGCCTAGAGGAAACGAAAAGCGGGAACCGTCCAAGCGGCGGCCCCCGTTTTTTTGACGTTATTTGAGGAAACCGTTGATAATTTTCTCTTCGGCTTCGGCTTCGGTCATGCCCAAGGTCAGGAGTTTGATAATCTGTTCCCCGGCGATTTTCCCGATTGCGGCCTCGTGCACTAACGCGGCGTCAAGGTCGTTGGCTTCCAGCGACGGTATCGCCAAAATCCGCCCGTTGTCCATGATGATGGAGTCGCATTCGGTATGGCCGGAGCAGGGGGCGTTTCCGGCGATTTTGGCGTCGAACGTCTGATAGGAGTTGTCCCGCGCCACGGAACGCGACACCACGTCCGCGCTTGACCCGGCGCCGTTCAATTCCACGACGTACTTGCTATAGGCGTTCTGTTCGCCGTGGGTCATGAGACGCTCACGGACAATCAGCTTGGCGCCCGCCGCGAGTTCGGCCTTGGTCGTGCGGTTGGTATCGTCCACGCCCTTGATTTGTACCATTTCCATTTCCACGGAACTGTTTTCTTCCTGATACACTTCCGTGACGGGATTGAGAATCCGCTTTCCGGCGCCCGTACCGGAGCCGTAATGTTTCTCAACGTACTTCACGCGGGAGTTTTTGCCGACGAAAAAGCGGTGAATGCCGTCGTGCTGGGAATCCTGATTGCCGCAGTTGTCGATTCCGCACCCGGCGACAATCAAAACGTCGCAGTCGTCGCCGATACGGAAATCGTTATACACGACTTCCTTCAGGCCGCTCTCGGTCATGACGACGGGGATATGCACGCTTTCGTTTTTCGTGCCGGGCAGGATGTCAATTTCAAGCCCGCTTCCGTTCTCTTTCGGCGTGATAGTGATATGGGCGGAGGACTGACGCCCGACGGATTTGCCGTCAGCGCGGATGTTATACGCGCCCTCGGGGATGTCATGCAGTCCGGCGACTTCGAGTAAGAGCCGTTTTTTAATTTCATCCATGGTCAGCATACGGATTCATCTCCCCCCTCAAGTTTGCGGCAACCGGGAACCGCCGACGCCGTGCCGATTAGCTCCGGCATAATCTCCGCCTTATCGCCGCTGTGCTCGATACGTCCGTTGGCGAGTACCATGATTTCATCCGCGATATTCAAAATACGCTCCTGATGGGAAATAATCAGAAAAGAGCTGTTCGGAATGGAACGGCGCATACTGTCGAACGTCTGAATCAGGTTCTGGAAACTCCAAAGGTCAATTCCGGCCTCGGGTTCGTCGAAAATGGACAGCGCCGCGCCCCGGGCCAGTACGGTGGCGATTTCGATACGTTTCAGCTCCCCGCCGGAAAGACTGTTGTTCACTTCGCGGTTTATATAGTCCTTGGCGCACAGTCCCACGGCGGCGAGATAGTCGCAGGCGTCGGCGACGGACAGCGTATTTTTCCCCGTGGCGAAACGGATGAGGTCTAATACCTGTATGCCCTTGAATTTCACGGGCTGTTGGAACGCGTAACTGATGCCCATACGCGCCCGTTCGGTGATGGACTTTCCGGTGATGTCCTCCCCGTTGAAGAGGATTTTCCCGGAAATGGGCTGTTCGATTCCGGCGATAAGTTTGGCGAGCGTGGATTTGCCGCCGCCGTTCGGCCCGGTCAGCACAACCAATTTATCGTCGGGTATGGTCAGGCTGATTCCGTGCAGGATTTGTTTCTCTTGCTTGTCCTCCGTGACCGAAAAGGACAGGTTTTGTAATTCAAGCATACGATTCCCCCGCAGACAGATTCCGGCTTGTCCGTTGATTCGCCGTTTTCGTATGACGGTTTCCGCGCCAAGCGGAGAGCGGAACGGAGACGCGCCGGAATAGTTTTCTAACTGAACGGTTGCGCCGCCCTTAGCCCTCCCTCTTTGGGGGAGGGTGGCCCGACAGGGCCGGGTGGGGGCCGTCCCCCCTCTGTCGCCTTGCGGCGACATCTCCCCCCGTTCCGGGGGGCAACAAAGACGCGTCAACCGCTCAGGTAGAATATTTTCCATGTACAGGGCATTCTACCATAAAGCGCCTTATCCCGCAAGCGGCAATTTCCGCAAATCGGATGGGAATTACGCGGGCGGCGTTCGTATAAACCTACCAAAATACAGGTTAAATAAAATGGAAATTCCTCTTGACAAGTCCCGCCGACTATGCTATATTCCAATTCGCAAATCGTTCGCAAATTCAAGCGGGGCGTAAGCCGCGCAATGCAATGCTAAACGAAACGCGCAAGCCGCGAATCGCAAGCGAACGCGTAAATTTACAAGCGGGAGGCGTCGCGTTTGTCCAAGTACATGACCCGGCAGAGAAGAGCCTTATTGACATGGTTCCGCGAGAGGCCGGACGAACTTTTTACCGCGCAGGAAATCGCCGAAGCCATGCAAGCGGAAGCTATCAGTTTAAGCGCGGTCTACCGGAATCTTGCCGACCTTGAACTGGAAGGACAGGTACGGCGCAGTTCCAAGGGCGGGGAGCGCGAGATTCGCTACCAGTTCATGGCGGCGGAAAGCTGTAAGGGCTGTTTACATCTATGCTGTACGCAGTGCGGGCGGACGTTCCATATGGAGAGCGCCGCCGCGGACGCGTTGCGGGAGAGCGTGGAGAAAACGGAACATTTCGCGCTGGACTGTACGGAAACCGTACTCTATGGCCTGTGCGGAACGTGCCGGACGGCCCCGGAAGGAATGAAATCATGACGGCCCCGGAAAGGATGAAATTATGAAGGCATGGAAGCGAATGTTATGCGCGGCGCTCTGCTTATGCGTACTGCTCGGGACGCTGACGGCTTGCGGGAAGTCCGGCGCGTCCGCTGAAACGTCGGGCAAGCCGCAAATCGTCGTGACGATTTTCCCGCTCTACGACTGGACGCGGCAAATTTTAGGCGTGTATACCGCCGACGTTGACATCACGTTACTGCTGAACAGCGGGGCGGATATGCACAGCTATCAGCCCACGGTTGATGATATTGTCCGCATTTCCAACGCCGATTTATTCATCTACGTCGGCGGGGAGTCGGACGAATGGGTAGAGGACGCGTTGAAAGAGGCGTCCAACCCGCGTATGCGGACGCTGAACCTGATGGAAATTCTCGGCGACGCCGTGCGGGAGGAGACGCTTTTGCCCGGTATGCAGTCCGACGAGGACGAAGAGGACGACGCGGACGAACCGGAATATGACGAACATATATGGCTGTCGCTGAAAAACGCGTCCGTCTGCTGTCAGGCAATCGCGGAGACCTTGGAGGCTATGGACATTATCATCCGTCACGAATCCGATTTGGACGAATATCTCGCGGAACTGCTGTATTTGGATACGCGTTACCGGGAAACGATAGAGGCCGCGCCGCGGAAAACCGTCCTGTTCGCCGACCGTTTCCCGTTCCGGTATCTGGCGGACGACTACGGCCTAGAGGTTTACGCGGCGTTTGAGGGCTGTTCCGCCGAAACGGAGGCGAGTTTTGAGACTGTCGCGTTTCTGTCGGAGAAACTCAAGGAGTTAGCGCTTCCCGCCGTGCTGACGACCGAAACCGGTGACGGCAAAATCGCCGAAACGATAGTCCGCACGTCGGGCCGCACGGACACCGCGATTTTGTCCATGGATTCCATGCAGTCCGTGACGGCGCCGGGAGAACTTGCGCCCAAAACGGAGTATTTGTCGGTCATGGAAGAGAATCTAAGCGTGTTACGTCAGGCGTTAGGCGCGTAAGCTACGGAGGGTTTCAATATGGCGCAACTGGCTTGTCAGGACGTATCGCTCGGCTACGAGGGCCGGGAGATTGTCGGAGGCTTAACTTTTACGGTCAACGCCGGGGACTATCTGTGCATTGTGGGCGAAAACGGCTCCGGCAAATCTACGCTGATGAAAACGATACTCGGCTTACGTTCGCCCATGCGCGGGGAAATTGTCATGGGCGACGGCCTGAGGGCGAATGAAATTGGATATTTGCCGCAACAGACCGCCGTGCAACGCGATTTTCCGGCGTCCGTGCGGGAGATTGTACTGTCGGGGTGTCAGGGACGTTGCGGCCTGCGCCCGTTCTATAACCGCGACGAAAGGCGTCTGGCCGCCGACAATATGGAGAAACTCGGCCTCACGCCGCTGGCGCGTCGGTGCTACCGGGACTTGTCCGGCGGACAGACGCAGCGCGTGTTACTGGCCCGGGCGTTATGCGCCACGCAAAAGCTCCTGTTGCTGGACGAACCCGTTTCAGGCCTTGACCCGAAAGTGACCGCCGAACTGTACCGCCTGATTGCCGACCTCAACGCCCGCGACGGCATTACGGTCATCATGATTTCGCACGACATCTCCGCCGCCCTGCGCTACGCGACGCATATACTGCACATCGGGGAACGGGCGTTTTTCGGAACCCGCGACGAGTACCGCGAAAGCGGCCCCGGGAGGGAATATCTCCGTTTCCACGGCCCGAAAGGAGGCGCAAAGCCTTGAACGCGTTTGAAAAACTCACGCTGTACCTGCAATATCCCTTTGTGCGCTACGCTTTGATTGTGGGCGTCCTTATCGCGCTCTGTTCGTCGTTGCTGGGCGTCACGCTGGTTTTAAAGCGCTTCTCCTTTATCGGCGACGGCTTATCCCATGTCGCATTCGGGGCAATGGCCGTCGCAAGCGTGTTGCGCCTGTCGGACAATATGGCGCTCGTGCTTCCGGTAACGGTACTCTGCGCGGTGTTACTGTTACGTACCGGACAAAACGCGCAGATACGCGGCGACGCGTCGGTAGCGATGATTTCGGTAGGCGCGCTGGCGGTAGGGTACCTGCTGATGAATCTTTATCCGACTTCCGCCAACATCAGCGGCGACGTATGCTCCACGCTCTTCGGCTCCACGTCCATTCTGACATTGACTCCGCTGGAAGTCTGGCTGTGCGTCATCCTCTCGATTCTGTCGGTAGCGGCTTTCGTATGCTTCTACCACAAGATTTTCGCCGTCACGTTTGACGAATCCTTCGCCCGCGCCACGGGTACGAACGCCGGATTCTATAACCTGCTCATCGCCGTGATGATTGCCGTCATTATCGTGCTGGCCATGAATCTTGTCGGCTCCCTGCTGATTTCCGCGCTGGTGATATTCCCGGCGCTGTCGGCTATGCGGATATTCCGCAGTTTCCGCGCCGTCACGATTTGTTCGGCGTGTCTGTCGGTATGCTGTACGCTTGCGGGAATGCTGATTGCCGTTGTCGCGGCGACGCCTGTCGGCTCTACGATTGTCGCCGCCGACATCGCCGCGTTCGCGGGATTCTCCGCCGTCGGAATGTTGCGCAACCGGTAAAGGATAACGAGCGACAAACGATAAATGCTAACGAATAAGCGACTAGCGATAAATAATAGCGAATACGTGACTAACGGTAAACGAAAGGAGCGGTTTCTATGAATACACGCGCTATTGCGTCTCTTTGCCTGACGGCGACGCTTTTGTTGTCGGGATGTTCCGGGGGCGGAACGGCGACGCATCGTCAAAACAGCGTTTCCGGCGTGCAAAGCGTACTTGACAGCGCAATCGCGGCGAGCGACGCGGCCACTGTCGACGCGACGCCGACAAATGACGCGACCGCCGACGACGTGACGCTGACGGATAACGCGACTATCGCCGACGTGACGCTGTCGGATAACGCGACGGAGTACGCGGACGATGACGTTATCGCGGAATCCGCCTTCAACGCCGAGGAAGGCATTGACGTGGATTTGACGCGCCTGAACAGTACGATGATATTTTCGGAAGTGAACCGCATGATGTACGAGCCGGAGGAGTTTTTAGGTAAAACGATACGTATGGCGGGACAATTCGCGCTGGCGTTCGGGTACGACGAGGACGGGGAAGTGAATCCGGAACAGGTGTATTTCGCCTGCATTATCCCCGACGCCACGGCGTGTTGTTCGTCGGGCATTGAGTTCGAGCGCGACGGCGTCTACCGTTATCCCGAGGACTACCCCGAGGAGGGCGACGACATTACCGTGACGGGCGTTTTCGAGATGTACGAGGAATACGGCTTGGAATATTATCACCTTGCCGACGCCGTCATGGAAGCGTGACGGTTTTTCGGGCTTGCGAAAAAAGAACTGCCTGAAAGGTTTCGCCGTCCAAAGCCCTCCCCCTCTGGGGGAGGGTGGCCCGACAGGGCCGGGTGGGGGTTGTTTCAGGCGATAAAAAACGTCAGAGGCTTTGCAATCGCCTCTGACGTTCGCTTTTTCGTTGCCGGGAAATGCTCGCTTTACCCGAACAGGGAAAAGCCTTTCTTTACATAAGGTTCGCTGGAAATGTCGCCGACAGTGTAACCCGTCCCCGCGATAACGGCACGGAGGGCGTCGGGGTCTAGCGGCGTTTCGGAGAGAATTTCCGTCACGCGCTTTTTGCGGGAGGAGGTCACTTTCTTGACGGCAAACGCTTTCCGCACCGCCTCATTGACGTGGCTTTCGCACATATTGCAGGACATTCCATCCACTTGAACCGTCGTTTTTGTCATGGACGCGCTCCTTTCTTCAGGCGTAACGCGCTGACATCGGGAAGCGTCGCGGCGTTGTTCCCGACGGAATGACATCCCGCGCAATGCGGACAGCCGCCGCAAGCGTTCCCGCCGCCGCAGCCCGCGCAGCCGCCGCAACCGCCGCTTTTGGCGTCCTTCCACAAATTCCGGGCGCAGACCGCGACCAGTAAGGCCACGCACAAAAGCGCGATAGCGTTTCCAAGAATCGGAGGCATACGCAACTCCTTTCCGCGCATGTCGGACGGCGGAACGGTTACGCCGCCGCCTGTACGCTTGTCAGATTCCCGCTCCTCCGCGTGGGCTGATACCCTTTCCGGAAGAGCAGATACAGAATGCACACAACCAGTAGCGCCGCGGCAATCGTACCCGCGCCGAAGGCGACTTCCCCGAGAAACAGTCCGCCCAACTGATAGATAATCAGCGCGAGGACGTAGGCCCACAGGCACATATAGCCGATTGCGCCCGCCGTCCATTTGGCGTTGTTCATCTCCCGCTTAATCGCGCCCATCGCGGCGAAGCACGGCGCGCACAGCAGATTGAACACCATGAACGCGAAGATTTGCAACGGCGTAAAGTCACGGGCGACTTTCTCCCAGATTTGTTCGCCGTTTTCGTCAAGCTCTTCCTCTCCGTCGTCGTAGTTATAGAGCACGCCGAAGGTACCCACGACGTTTTCTTTAGCGACAAGCCCGGTAAACGTCGCCACCGTCGGACGCCAGCGCCCGAAGCCCAACGGACGGAAAATGACCGATACGCCGTTGCCGATACCCGCAAGGATGGAATCGTCCATAGGCGAAACTTCCTCCGGGTCAATGTTCATCCGTTCGGCGACCTGTTCCATATAGCTTTCGTCGACATCTTCCCAGAGGTTATCGACCATGCCGAAACGTCCGGCGACCGTGCCGAAGCTGGAAAAGAACCAGATAATGATAGAGGAAATGACAATCACGCTCCCGGCGCGGACGATGAACGACCAGCCGCGTTCCCAAGTGGCGCGGAACACGTTCCCGGCGGACGGGATGTGATAGGCGGGCAGTTCCATGACGAACGGCGACGGCTCCCCGGCGAAAATCTTGAACTTTTTCAGCATGATTCCCGACAGCACAATGGACGCCATGCCGAGGAAATACGCCGATGTCGCCACCCATGCCGACTGGTTGAACAGCGCGCCCGCGACAAGTCCGATAATGGGGGCTTTCGCGCCGCAGGGCATAAACGTCGTAGTCATGAGCGTGAGTTTCCGGTCTTTGTCCTGTTCGATGGTACGCGAGGCCATGAGGCCGGGAATGCCGCAGCCGGTAGCGACTAACATGGGGATAAAGGACTTTCCCGACAGTCCGAAGTGCCGGAAAATGCGGTCCATAACAAACGCGACGCGGGCCATATATCCAATATCCTCCAGAATCGAGAGGAAGAAGAACAGTACGAGCATTTGCGGGACGAATCCGAGCACCGCGCCGACGCCCGCTACAATGCCGTCCTGAATCAGACCGTAGACCCAGCCGTCCTCCGCGACGTGCAGGAAGCCTAAGAGGGTATCGACAAGGCCGGGAACCCATTCTCCGAAAATCACGTCGTTTGCGAAGTCCGTCGCCCACGTGCCGATGGAAATGGGAATGCCGTTAATTTCAAAGCTCCCCATGGCAATCGCGTACACGCAGAACATGATAAGCGCGAAAATCGGAAGGCCTAACACGCGGTTGGTAACGATACGGTCAACCTTATCCGACGTGGAAAGCGCGTGCTCCTCGTGACGCTTCTTGACCGATTTCGCCACGACATTGGCAATGTACGCGTAACGCTGATTGGTGATGATGGATTCGGAATCGTCGTCCATTTCGCGTTCGCAGTCGGCGATATGGCCCTCAAGGTGTTGCGCGAGTTCCGGCGAAAGGTGGAGTTCCTCCATGACCTTTTCGTCGCGCTCGAAAATCTTGACGGCGTACCAGCGCAAATAACGCCCGTCGACCATGCCCTGTATGGACTCCTCAATGTGCGCTAACGCGTGTTCCACGCTTCCCATGAACACATGCGGGAGTTCGCCCGTCCGGCGGTTTTGCGCGGCCTGTACGGCCTCCTCCGCCGCCTTGACGCTTCCCTCGCCCTTCAACGCGCTCATCTCCAAGGCCTCGCAGCCCAGCGCGTTGGACAATGTTTTCAGGTCAATCGTATCGCCGTTTTTGCGCACAAGGTCAATCATGTTGACCGCCACAACGACCGGAATGCCCAGTTCGATTAACTGCGTTGTCAGGTACAGATTCCGCTCGATGTTCGTGCCGTCCACGATGTTCAGGATGGCGTCGGGGTGTTCCTTGACCAGATAGTTACGCGCTACGACTTCCTCCAGCGTGTAGGGGGAGAGGGAGTAAATGCCGGGCAAGTCCTGAATGACGATGTCGTCGTGACCTTTCAGCTTGCCCTCCTTCTTCTCGACCGTGACGCCGGGCCAGTTGCCGACGTACTGCCGGGAGCCGGTCAAGGCGTTAAAGAGCGTCGTTTTGCCGCAGTTCGGATTGCCCGCAAGGGCGATTTTCATATCCATACGCTTCGCCTCTTTTACTGTACTTCAATCGTTTCCGCGTCGGCCTTCCGGATGGAAAGCTCATAGCCGCGGACGTTCAATTCCATAGGGTCGCCGAGCGGCGCGACTTTGCGTACCAGAATCTCTACGCCCTTCGTGATTCCCATGTCCATAATGCGCCGTTTCACCGGGCCTTCGCCGTGGAGACGCACCACTGTCGCCCGTTCGCCTACTTTTACGTCTTTGAGCGTTTTCATGCTCATTCCTCCTTATGTCCGTCCCGTGCGGTACGGGCCGCGAATGCTACTCCGCGCCGTCAAATCGTTATCGGGATATTTCGCGCCGTCAAATCATAATCCGGCTTGCCATGCTCTTGTCAAGGGCTAGGCGGCTGTCACGAACCTGCACAATCAGGTTTCCCCCGGCCTCGCTGACGACGGTCACATCCGCGCCGACGACGAATCCCAGTTCCGCAAGGTGACGGCGCACATGGTCCTGACCGCCGATTTTGCGTACCGTGACGGGTTCGCCGGGTTTCGCCAACATCAGAGGCATCATAGGCATTGCTCCTCTCTATATTTCTACGAACCGCCCGCGCCGGAACGGAATCCGCTATTCCGCGAACCGCCGCGCCGGACAGAATCCGCGTCGGACGCGCCGCGCCGGACGGAATTAGGCGGTACTAACCGAAAGCGCATTGAGTTTAGCATAACTAACCGCGTTTGTCAAGAGGGTTTCCGCGAATTGCAAGGCCTGACTTTTTCCGGAACATTTCCGGGCATAAAAACGCCCGTCCCGCACGGATACGGGACAGGCGGCGGATATTAACGGCGCGTTACGACGGTTGTTTCGTCGAAAGCGTTAGTAAGGAGAGTGTTCGCTGATACGCTGACACTTTTCAGATTGGTACAGCCTTGGAAAGCCCCTTCTTCAATGGCGGCAACGCTGTCAGGAATTGTTACATTGGTTAAACCAGTACATCCCACAAACGCAAATTCGCCAATTCTATACATGGAGTTGGGAAGTGTGACGCTTTCCAGAGAGGTACAGCCGCCAAAGGCAAAATCAAGAATCACTGTTACACCCTCGGAAATCGTTACCTGTTTCAGATTGATACAGCTATCAAAAGCGCTGAATCTGATTTCCAACACATTACCGGGAATGGTGACGTTTGATAAACTAATACAGCCAGCAAAAGTAGAGCTGTCAATTTGGGTCACGCCGCTAGGAATATTAATTTCCGTCAAAGCAGTACAATCTTGGAAAAGACGAGAACCAATCTTTGTAACACTGTCAGGAATCGTTACGCTTATTAGATTGGTACATTTAGAAAAAGCCCCGTCTCCAATTTCAGTTACGCTATCGGGAATTAAAACGCTAGTTAGTGCGCTACATTCTCCGAATGTCCCTCCACTAATGGTTGTAACGCCGTTTGGAATAGCGATATTCGTTAAACTGCTACAACTTCCAAACGCAGAATCGCCTATTTCTGTCACGCTCTCTGGGATTTCAACGTTGGTTAAACGGCTACAAGCCAAGAAAGCATACGTATCAATTTTTGTCACGCTATCAGGAATGACGACTTTGGCTAAACTATAGCATTCACAGAACGCCGCATAGCCAATTTCTGTTAAACCATCAGGAATTTCAACAACCTGTAAAGCGTAAAATTGATAAAACGCATAATTTCCTATTTTGGTAACTCCATCAAGAATCTCAACATAGGAAATGGAATTTTTATAGTCAGCCCAAGGAGCAACTTGCCCACTAAAGCTATCTTCATAATCGGTCATATCTCCTGTTCCGGAAATCGTTAAACGACCGATGTTTTTATATAAAGTCCACGAAACATTGTCGCCGCATTCTCCGCTTAATACGATTTCTTCAGAGTTAGATTCTGACGTATCCGCGCTCTCTGAAACCGCCGTATCTTCAAGCGTTTGGCTCTCATTTCCCGGCGTGACGGATTTAGAGCGCGTCAGCATGATTCCCAGCGGAACTAACGCCAGTGCGATGCACAAAAGCAAAATCGGCGCGAGCATACGTTTCTTGCGGGGCGGCGTCTCCGTTATCGCCTTGGGAGTTCCCGATTGCGGAAGCGTTTCAGTCCTTTCGGCTTGCGGGGGCGGATTTACTAACACTTCTGTTTTGTCCTCGTGTTCCTGCGCTTGGGCGGTATCGTCAATCGCTTTCTCCAGCGCGTCGCGCAGTTCCGACATGCTTTGATAGCGTTCCTCCGGATTTTGCGCCAGTCCCTTTTCGAGAACCGCGCCGACCGGGCCGCGAATTGTCCGCAACAACTCCGGCGCGTCGTCCTTCAAGGCGCGGCTTGTCGACGGCGGCAACTTCTGTCCGGTCATGCAACGGAAAAAAGTACTGCTCATCGCGTAAACGTCCGTCCACGGGCCGATTTTTCCGTCGGGGCTGTACTGTTCCAGCGGCGTATAGCCGGGGGTTCCGACAATCCGCGTGTCCGCGCTGACGTTCGGCGCGGAAATCCGGGTTCCCAAGTCTTTCGCCGCGCCGAGGTCGAGTACCCAGACCCTTTCGCCGTTCGTCTCTATCATGATATTGTTCGGGCTGATGTCGCGGTGAATCAGTCCGCGCTTGTGGGCCTGCGCGAGAGAGTCCATAGCGGGCGCGAGGACGCGGAAACACGCTTCGGCGTTCAAGGGGCCTTTCCGTTTCAGATATTCCCTGAGCGTTTCGCCGTCCACGTAGTCCATGACGATATAGGCGGTTTCGTTGTCGTAGAAGTACTCGCGGACGCGCACGACGCCGGGAATCTGGTCAATTTTGGCCATTTTCCGCGCTTCCTTGACGAAACTTTCCAACATCATTTCCTGTTCGGGCACGGACAGTCCCCATTGCACGGACGCGCCGGAATCGTTGCGCCACGCGCAGTTACGGGGAATGCACTCCTTGACCGCGACGCGTAAATCCAGCGTCGTGTCCAGCGCGACGTAGGTCACGCCGAAGCCGCCCCGCCCCAGTACGCGCCCGATAATGTATTTGCCGTGATTGAGCGTCGTTCCGGGCGGCAACGTCTGTTCGGGGGGCTTGTACTTGCCGGGGTCGAATCCGCAGTATGGACACGCCCCGCCGCTGTCCGTCCGCTTGCGCATACAGTTCATACAGCGGTTTTCCGTCATGCGTTTCACCTCTTCTTTCGTGGGATTCCATTACAGGCGTTCGAGGCTATTATAACCGCTTTCGGCGCGGGCGTCAATCGGTCTTGAGCGAATGCGGGCCAAAACTGTGCGGGAGGAGTTCGCGCAGGGTATAGCGTTTCTCCTCCCCGGCGCCGTTGAGACTGATAACCTCCATTTCCGGCGAAAACTCCGCCATGACCTGTCGACAGACGCCGCAGGGCATACAGAAATCGCGGCCTCGTCCGGCGATGACGATACGCGTAAAGCGCGTGCGGCCCTCCGACACGGCATGGAATACGGCGTTGCGCTCGGCGCAGATACCCGCCGGGTAGACGGCGTTCTCGACGTTGCAACCCGTATACACGGCGCCGTCCTCGCACTCCAGCGCGGCCCCTACCGGGAAATGAGAGTACGGCGCGTAAGCGCGGTCAAGCATACGTACCGCGCCGTCCTTCAACTGCTCGTGGGTGACGATAGGGAGTTCATGCTTCCGTGCGAAACGTTCGGCGGCGGAGCCGACGCGGGCGCGGATGACGATTCGCGGACAGCCCCGGAACGCGTTTTCGCCGATTTGCGTCACGCTGTCGGGCGCGCTGACGCTTAACAGTCCGGCGCAGTTCTCGAAGGCGTAGTCGCCGATTTCCGTCGCGCCGTCGGGGATGGTGACGCTTGTCAGGGCGGCGCAGTTACGGAACGCGCAGTAGTCGACGGCTTTGAGCGTCGGGGGCAGGTCGACGCGGGACAGCGACGCGCAATCCGCGAACGCGTACTCGCGGATAACCGTCAGGCCGTCGGGCAAGTCGACGGTGAGCAGGTTTCGACAGCCCATGAACACGCCGTAGTCCATCTCGCTGACGCCGTGCGGGATTGCGACGCTCCGCAGGCTTTCGCAGTTCTGAAAAGCGCGGTTGCCGATTTTCGTCACGCCCGACGGAAGATTCAATTCTTTGAGGTCTTTACAGTCGGAGAACGCCCAGCAGCCAATCTCCCGCAGGCTTTGCGGAAAGTGTACGGTATTGAGGTGGGCGCAGCCGGAAAACGCGCCCGTGGGATTCTCGGAAAAGAAGTCGCCGCGAATTTCCGTGACGCCTTCGGGAATCGTAAGGCTCCGCATGGCGAGGAAGTTCAGGAACGCCCCCTGTCCGATTGCTGTTGTACCGTCCGGTATGACGATATTGCCGCCCGGCCCGGTGTAACGCGTCAAAACGCCGTCCGTCATGTTGAATCCGCTGTTGTTGTTCATAATGCCATCTCCTGTTACTTAGAAGTTTGCGCGCTTACCGTCAGTATACCTGTTTTGGACGCAAAAAACAACAGGCTTTTGCGAAACAAAACAAGCGTCCGACGCAAAAGCCGGACGCTTGTCAAGTTACCATTTCCGCCCCGTAATGCCGGACGCCTGTCAAGTCACCGTTTCGTCCCCGGACGGAAGAGCAACGCCGCCGCGACGCCGCAGACCGCCGCCGCCGTGATACCGCCCGCCGCCGCCGTCAAGCCGCCTGTCAGGACGCCCAGCCAGCCGTTTTCCTCCACGGCCTTGCGCACGCCCTTGGCTAACGCGTGTCCGAACCCGGTCAGGGGCACCGCCGCCCCGGACCCGCCCCAGTCGGCGATACGCTCATACAGTCCCAGCGCGCTGAGAATCACGCCCGCCACGACGTAACCCGTCAGAATACGGGCCGGGGAAAGCCGCGTCCGGTCAATGAGAATCTGTCCCACGGCGCACAGCGCCCCGCCGCAGAGAAACGCCCGTAAATATTCCATACATCCTCCCGTCATACCGATTTGCGTTCTATTCCGTCAAATAGGCTCCAGCTCGTCCGCCGCGAACGACTGCAACTCCGCCGCCGAAGTAATCCGTTCCTGACGCCGCAGGGCCGCCCGTACCCCCGCCGGCAACGCCTCATAGTACCCGCAGGCCCCCGCGTTACATTCCAACAGCGTCCGCAAGTCGGCGTAGTCCTGTCTATACTCGCTCATAGTTTCGTCTCCTGTCCGTATTCGCTTATGCTTTCGTCTTCTGTCCATAGCCGTCCGTATTCCCGCCTCCCGGTTACAGTTTGCCCCGATTTCCGCGGATGATTCCCCCGGCGCGGGACGTTTGCGCGGCGTCGCGTCCGCAGTCGTTACGTAGCCTTACCGTTTCAGCGTACACAGCGGAATCGCGGCGTTTTTGCGCCGACGCCGAAAAAATGGTTGCACACGCCGACAAAATATGGTATCATACGTTCCAATCCCGGCGTTTTCGATACGGACAACGGTTTTTCGGCGCGGATACGGGGAGGCGATACGCGAATGTTCAAACCGTATGAGGGTACGGAACCTTATATTTTCGCAAGTTATGCCAGAAAGAACAAACATATCATTGACCCGGTTCTGGAAGCCATGAACCGCGTCGGTTATCGCGTCTGGTATGACGAGGGCGTTCATCTGGCGGAAAAATGGTACGAAGTCATTATGGAACACGCCTATAACTGCGCGGCTTTCATTGCTTTTCTTTCTAGTGATTCCGTCGAATCCGAATATTGCGAAAATGAGATTTTTTCCGCTTGGCGCAATAACAAGCCTATTTTGTCCGTTTTCCTTGAAGATGTGAAACTCCCTCCTAAATTGGATTTTCTGAATCAACGTTTGTTCATCTCATATGTAGAACCGGAAAAATTTCTGCGCAAACTGGATGAAACGCCGGCGTTTGAACAATGCCGAAAACCGCGTCAGGAAAATTCGGACGTTCCCGCAAAAACGGAGGTTCCGCAAAAGCCGGACAATGTTCAGAGCAAACCGGACACGCAGCGCAAGGAAACCGCAAAACGAACTTCCCCGAACGACCCGATTCGTTACAGAAGAAGTGAAGAAATTCGTAAAGAACGCAAAGAGAACTTTGATACGTGCCGCGCTCGATTCAAAGTTTTGAGCGTAATTGCATTGATTACGCTCGCACTGACCATATTGGCCTATTATACAAATAAAACCAGTGGTTACTTTGTGGGGGGACGTGCGCTTTGTTTCGTGATGGGTTTGACAGTTCTTTGTGTTTTTATGGACTATTCAAGCGCACACGATGACTGGGAGCGTGTCCGCAATCGACTTTCTACAATGCAATGGTACGTAACCCGTGACGGAGTATTGACTATTTCAAACGCCGGGGAATCGGAGTGGGGAATCGTATACCGCGATTATACGCCTGCCGGGAGTGTTCCTGTCCCTAATGGGTTTAAAAAGCTGGGCATTCAATCTATCATCATCGAAACCGGAATTTCTGAAATCTATGGTTACTCCTTTCAGAATTATGAATATTTAACCAGCGTTGAAATTCCGGAGAGCGTGAAAAAGATTCACAGCCATGCGTTTGAAAACTGCAAAAAGCTCAAAAGCGTGACAATTCCTGCCGGAACTGACTATGAAAAGTACGCGTTTCCTCCGTGGACAGACATCCATCGGGAATAAAACGACCTCCGAAGGAATGGCGTATTGTTTTATCCCGCGTTCGCAAGCGATAAAAAGCGTTCGCGTAAAGTTTGCGGAAAACCTGTGGAAAGTTTGCAGATAACGCCGCCGTCTTTCGTGGGAATCGCGCTTTTCCGCTGAATCCGCCGCGTAACGTTAGGAATAGGGACATCCCGCCGCCCCATAGAGTTTGGGGAGGAGGGATGTTTTTATGTTATCGCTGTTACTGTTCGCCAATACGCTGTTGCTGACCTTACGGCTATCCAACGGCGGCTCGTTCCCGAAGCCCTTGACGGCGGCGGAGGAGCGCGAATGGCTTGCGCGGCTGTCGGACGGCGACCCCAAAGCGCGCAATGTCCTGATTGAACGGAATCTCCGTCTTGTGGCGCATATCGTCAAGAAGTACTACACGCAGAGCGCAGAGCAGGAGGATTTGATTTCCATCGGTACGATAGGGCTTATCAAAGCGATTTCGACGTTTAACCCGTCTAAGGGCGTCCGCCTCGCCACTTACGCCGCCCGCTGCATTGAGAATGCTATCCTATCGCAAGCGCGTTTTGCGAAACAAGAGACGCCCGGACAAACGCCGGGTGTCCCCTTTTGGTTATTCGCTTTCGTCGTCACGCTGTCCGCTTACTTGTCTTTCCCCGTATATACCCAGACCCATTGACGCCCGGGCTTTTTCTTGGGCTTACGCTTATAAGCGCGTTCCAGAAAGTCTACGGACGCCTGCGACATCGGCTCTCCGTTCTCGTACAGGCTCTGGAAAATCCGGGGCAGTTTCTTCAGCCGGACATTCATGTCCTTCTTGTCAAGGCGTTCCAGATTCAGATTCTTCACGCCCAGCCATTGTCGATACTCGTAATACGCCTCGCTGTTCTTGTCCTTGAACGCTTGCGCCACTTCCGCAAGCCCCGGCGTCCCGCCGCAGTCCTCGACAATGCCGAATCCCTTGCCTTCCAGCACGCGGGGGAGTTCTTTTCCCGGAAGGTCAGGGTCTTTCGTGATGGATTCCAGCGTCAACTCCACCTGCCAACTGTCGCCGAAATCGTACTCCATGAGCAGTTTTTCTCCGGCGACAGGAAAAAACAGGTCTTTCATTTTCGTCGCCGCCATGTCTTTCGCGTCCACTTCCGCCGTCATCTCCGCCATTTCCTCGTCCGGCAGAAGATAAGTCGTGAACTTTTTCAGGTCAAGGTTATCTTCCTGAATGCCATGCGCCTTGTTGAACACGGCATGGTTGAACCCGTTCGGCACGATGAACTGAAACAAGTGACTGCCTTTCATCTCGTACAGCGTCATCACGACATAGCCCAGCCGGGACAGCGTGATATTGCCGGGAACCTGAAACCGCCGCCAGATTTTCGGTTCATAGTCCAGCAGTTCCGCGTAGAATTGGTAAATCGGTTGTGAAGCCATAACGCCGCTCCTTTCGCATACGGTGAATTATTCGTTTTCCTCGTCGTCACGCTCTCCGGTCTCGTCGCCGAACAACAGCGCCATGTAATCGCGCCGCCCATACAGAATACGGTCAACGTACACGGTATCGCCGTCCACGCGGTAAAACGCCAGATAGTCCCCGCAGACCAGCGCACGGTATCCGTACTCGTTCAGGTCGGATTCCACCACGCGCCCCATATTCGGAAACTGTTCCAGTCCGCGCAACGCCTTTGTGACGGACGCGACAACCCGCAGAGCCGCGCCGCCGTTTTTCAGGCGGTTCGTGATATAGGCTTTGATGTCCGCCAAATCGCGTTTCGCCCCCGCCGTGAGAATCAGCTTACTCATACTTGATTCCCAACTCCTTTTCGACTTCTTCCAGCGTGAAGTAGCCTTCCTCCTCCCCGGAACGGCGGCCCTTTTCGAGTTCGCCCATGAGCCATTGCATGGCCTTCATGCGCTCGTACTCCTGATACTCCTCCATATCGAGAATGGCGTAACGTCCGTGGCCGTTGCGGGTGAGGAACACCGGGCGTCCGACCGCCACATCCCGCAGGACTTCCCCGTAATTGCGCAAATCGGACACGGGTTTGATATTGGGCATGTTCAATCCCCCCTTATAGCGGCATTGTAGCACAGTTTAACGTGAAAATCAACGATGAATTTTGTTTAGACACTGAAAAACAGGTTGCATATGCCGGGAAAGTATGGTAAACTGACCATACGCTGCGACATACGGCGACTTATGCGAGGAGTGAAGCCTATGAAACTTCTGACGCGGATTATATTCCTGTATGGACTGATTGCGGCGTCGTTGTGCGCCATAGCTTACGCGAAGAATGAAACGGATATTGCGTATCCCGTTACCGGAGGCAATATCTACTTTGACAAGGCTACCGGAACTGTCACGGACTGCGACGAAACTGTAACGCAAGCTGTCATTCCGGCGGAAATTGAAGGCGTATCCGTTCATTTTATTGGCTATGATGACCTGTTTGAAAATTCACTCGGCAATCAAGCCTTCAATAATTGCGTCAACCTGATAAGCGTAGAAATTCCGGAGAGCGTCACTGAGATTCGAGACAAAGCGTTTGCCTGTTGCGCTTTGACAAGCGTAATCATCCCTGATAGCGTTACCTATCTTGGACACTCGGCGTTTTGGTATTGTTCAAATTTGACGGATGTGGAGCTTTCCCGAAGTCTTACTTCTATTCCGAGGGAGGCGTTTCGCTACTGCTACAGTTTGACCAGCGTAAAAATTCCGGAAAGTGTCGTTTCGATTGGAGAGCGTGCGTTCAGTGGTAGCGGCTTGACGAGAGCGAGTATTTCCGCTAATATCTCTTTTATTGGAAAATATGCCTTTCTCACTTCTATGAGGGATGTTTATTATTCCGGAAATAAGGAGCAGTGGGAACGAATTTACGGAATCAACGACAGCAGTCTGATTTCCGACAAGATTACGATTCACTATAACGCTTCCATGCCGGACATTCTGGCTATGTCCGCCCCCACGGTCAACGGACACGTAATCAGCGCGGCGGATTTAAAAGGACTGACTGAAATTTCCGTTCCGGTAACAGTCTCCGCCGACACTCCGACGCAAGTCACGCTTTGCGTACCGTTCTTTGACGGCGGCAAGTTCGTCGGCATGGGCTTTGTTACGGCGAACGTGGACAAAACAACGCAATCCGTGACCGTACCCGTGACAGGTAACGTGTCCGGCGCGAGGAAACTGAACGTCATCTTTCTGGACGCCGATTTCCGTCCGCTGTCCGTAGCGGGATTTGACATCCCGGCGTAAAAACAGGGCGAACCGCCCGGAGAGCATACGCTCCCGGACGGTTCGTTTGATTCCCGCTTAACGGCTGACGCCTCGCTCGTGGGGAATCGTGCGCTCCCGCTTCTGTTCGGAGACGACCGCCTCCAACATCCGCAGTTTTTCCTTGATGGGACAGTTCATTTTGTCAATCCGGCGGATTGCAAAATCGGAGTGAACGTCGGACACGCGCCGCGCCAGTTCCTGCCTGCCCTCATCAGAATTCGGATAGTGCATGATGATTTTGACCGGCGTACTTTTCCGCAAGTCGTTCACCCCTTTCAATATTTTATTGTATAGACAGCGCTTTGTCTCTTATGCCGCGAAATCCGACCCGGATTCGCGTCTTGGCTCTCGGATTCGTCCGGGCGGTTTCGGCGTCCCCGCCCATTTTTAAGACTTCCGAATTACATCAAACCTCCTTTGGCGGTATCCTCCTCTCAAATTCACCACGGACTGAAAATCACGCGTACCACGCGTACTTGCGTACCGGACGCGGTACGCGAATCTTTGGTCACTGTTCCGTCTGGTACATCATAATAGCTCCCGGCGTCCATGCGCTTGCGTTTGAGCGGCGCGTCATGTCCTTTGTCGGTCGCTATCGTAGGCTTATTATAGCGGCTTTTTAAATCCTGTCAAGCCCTTCGCGCAAAAAATATGCGGGCAGAAGCGTATACGAACCGCGCTTTAACGCGCAAAAGGGAAAGATGACAAATTGGCAACTTGCTATAGGATTATCCGGCAAAAATAAAATCGAAACCTCACCGTGACGTTTCGATTTTCTGTAAAGCGCAATTCGATTTGCCAAAAGAAAAGTAGCGCTAAAACCGCCCGTAATTAAAGCCACTCTATGCGGATGCCGCGTTAAAAAGTAGCGCTACTTTAGCGTTGTTTTAGCGCTAACGAAAAAAGTGGCGCTAAAATGAGGGGATTTTGGTAGTAGAATTTTGAGGTGCGGATAATGGGAAAAACGGTTGCCTTCTTCTTTGCGTAACTTGTCACAGGCGCATTCAGAAAACCGGAACGTCCGCTGACTTGGAACCTCCCTGAAAGGGCGCACTTACTCACCACCAGCCGTTGGCTGGCGGTGGTATGGCCTGACGGCCACCGTGCGCTCTCCGAGGGGGAT
>JAFSOM010000442.1 GCA_017447005.1 Oscillibacter sp. | reverse complement strand
GGAATGCGTTGACCTTGGCATTTCGTTCGGCGGCCTTCACGCCGTGCAGGATTTCAATATCATTATCGGCCCGACGGAAATTTCCGGTCTGATTGGCCCGAACGGCGCCGGGAAAACCACCGTATTCAATCTGCTGACGAAAGTCTACCAGCCCACGCAGGGCACGATTCTGCTGAACGGTAAGGACACGCACGGCATGAATACCATGCAGGTCAACCGCGCCGGAATCGCCCGGACATTCCAGAACATCCGCCTGTTCGACAACCTTTCCGTGGAGGACAATGTAAAAGTCGCCATGGACGCGCACATGAAATACAGCATGTGGAGCGGCATTTTCCGTCTGCCGGGGTACTGGCGCGAGGAGAAAGCCGCGCATGAGAAGGCGTTAGAGCTGTTATCGCTGTTTTCGATGGAGAAGTTAGCGAATATTCAGGCGGGGGCGTTGCCATACGGCGCGCAACGGCGATTGGAGATTGTCCGCGCCTTGGCTACGAATCCGTCGTTGCTGTTACTGGACGAACCCGCCGCCGGGATGAATCCGTCCGAGACCGCGCAACTGATGGAGAATATCCGCAAAGTCCGCGATACGTTGCAAATCGCCGTACTGCTCATTGAGCACGATATGAACCTTGTCATGAATATCTGCGAGGGAATCTGTGTGCTGAACTTCGGAAAGATTATCGCAAAGGGGACGCCGGAAGATATTCAGTCGAACCCGGCGGTGATTGAGGCCTATCTGGGCAAGAAGGAAGGAGGCGCGGAGGCGTGAGCGCGGAGCCTATCTTAAAAGTAGAGGATTTGAACGTCTACTACGGCAGTATTCACGCCATCAAGGGCGTATCCTTTGAGGTGTACGAGGGCGAGATTGTGACGCTTATCGGCGCGAACGGCGCCGGGAAGTCCACGACGCTGAACACGGTTTCGGGCATTCTGCGGAGCCGTACCGGGTCGGTAACGTTCCTCGGCGAGAATCTGCGCCGGACGCCTTGCCATAAGATTGTGGCGCGGGGACTGGCGTTAGTCCCGGAGGGACGCCGGATTTTCTTGCAGATGACCGTGGAGGAAAATCTCGAAATGGGCGCGTTCACGCAACCGCCTACGGGTATCGCGGCGGACTTGGAGCAGGTTTATGAACTGTTTCCGCGCCTGAAGGAGCGCCGTAAGCAAATCGGCGGGACGCTGTCGGGCGGCGAACAGCAAATGTTAGCCATGGGCCGGGCGCTGATGAGCCATCCGAAACTGTTGATGTTGGATGAGCCGTCTATGGGACTGGCGCCGATACTCGTGGAGCAGATATTCCAGATTATCCGGAATCTTCACGCCGCCGGGTCGACGATACTGTTAGTGGAGCAGAACGCGCAAGCGGCATTATCCATAGCGAACCGGGGCTACGTGCTGGAGACGGGGAAAGTGGTCACGACGGGCGCCGGACGCGATTTGCTGGCAAGTCCGGAGATTAAGAAGGCGTATCTCGGCGGATAAAGCGAATGTCATCGCCTTACGAAGAACCCCCTAAATTCCCCTTTCAGGGGGGACTTACGGAACTTTCAACGCCCTGAAAAAATCCGTTCCCCCGCCCCTGAAAGGGGAGGGGGGCAGGGGGAGGGGTTATGTAAACGCTTGACGGAAGCGGGGCGGGAATCGCCTGGGAGGGATGTTATGGACGCGGAAGCGCGGCGGAAAATGACGTTAGACCTTTTGCGGGCGTCGGAAAAGCCATTGAGCGCGGGGACGCTGGCGGCGCGGTTTCACGTCAGTCGGCAGATTATCGTAGGCGACGTGGCCTTGTTACGCGCCGCCGGAGAGGACATTCTAGCCACGCCCCGCGGATATATCATCGGTCAGACGGCGACGGGCCTGTTACGGCGGGTAGTGTGCCGTCACGGGGCGGAGGAAATCGGCGCGGAACTCAACGCGATTGTCGACCAAGGTTGTACGGCGCTGGATGTCGTGGTAGAGCATCCCCTTTACGGACAGCTAACGGGGCCGTTGCGCATCTCGAACCGTTACGACGTGGCGCAATTCCTCAAGCGCGTCGCGCATTCCCACGCCCACCCGCTGTCGGACTTGACCGGAGGCATTCACTTGCACACGTTGTCCTGTCCGGACGAGGCCGCTTATGAGCGCGTCCTGCAAGCCCTGCGGGAACTGCGCGTACTGCTGGAGGATTGAGCGTCAAAGGGCCTGCATGATTGTCAACTTTGCGTTTTTACGAAAGTAAACGGGTTGTCAATTTCGCGCTTTTATAAAGGATACGGATTGCCAAAATCATACGTTTTCGCAAAACTCCCCGGAACGATAGGGGAGTTTTTGTTATTTTTGACGATTTTCTGTGAAAAACGGGGAATCTTTTTTGTTTAGGCGGTAAAATATGGGAAAAACATTTGTATTGTCTGTAAGTTTTTGGAAAAAATCTATTGATTAGGCTGGAAAAATATGTTATAGTGCGTTCTGATAAAAGGCGGTTCTAGCCCCTGCCGCCGGGAAAGTTTCCGTTTCCCTGCGCGGAGAATCTCTTTCGGAAAGGAGTCATGAATAATGATAGAAGACCACAGCGTCAAAGAAAAAGTGGACCCCAAGATTATTGTCGCCCTCATTTCGGGCATGGTCTCCCTTATCAGCGCGTCCATTCCCCTGCTCAACGCCACGGAGCGCAATTACGTGCTCGTCTCCGCCGCGTTTCTGATTGCCCTTGTCCTGCTGGGAATCTGTATGTTTATGCTGTTCCGGAGGAGGCTCTATATCGGACTTGCGGCGGTCGTCATGCTGGCGGGTTCCGGGGTGTCGGCGGTGTTCGCCGAACACGTCGTACAGGCCCCCGCCACGCTGACTTACGCCAATACCGCCGTGACCGTATACGCAGGAAACGGGGAGCGGGTCTATCAGGATGGCGCCTATTCGGAAGCGTCGTTTGTGTCCCCGGCCTGCATGAGCGCGTATCAGGGGCGCGTGTACGTCGCCGATAGCGATAGAATCCGCTGTCTGGAACGCGGGGAGGTCACGACGGAGCCGTTCCCGGCGAGCCGCTACAACGCCCTGATGATTCGCAATCTCGACGCGGACTTGTACGTGCTGGCGGAAAACCGGCAGATGGAATCCGGCAAGTACTCCAATTTCTTTATGCGTATCCGCAATGGCGAGACGGAGAGCGTATCGGCGCCGTTTGACATGGGCGCGTTCGCCGCGAGCGTGACGGATTTCGCCTTTTCGCCGACCGGGGTGCTATGGTTCATCCGTCTCTACGACGTGCCCGGCGAGGCGAGCGTCACCTTGGAGAAACTCACCTACGACCGCGACGCCGACCGCTACGGCCCCCCCGAATGGGTGATGAATTTCCATTATGAGGCCAAAGATATGAAGGATTCCCGCATGACCTTCGACCCGGACGGGAATCTGTACGTATCCGTACCGGGAAAGGGCGTGATTCTGCGCTTAGGCCCCGACGAACAGGAGTGGAGCGTATTTGCGGGCGCGGAGGACAATCACGCGTTCAACGACAAAGGCGCGTTCACGTTCTCCTATCCGACGGCGCTTTTGACGGAAAACGGCCTTCTCTACGTACTCGACAACGGAACCGTGCGCCGGATTTCCATTGACGGCGGCAAGGCCGTCGCTTGCGATACGCTGGCGGGCGTGACGCCGGAGGCGCTCAACTCCGGAAAGCTCAACGTGCGGACTGTCGGAATCGGAGAGAGCGTCGCGGGCGCGGAGGTGGCGTTTGACGCTAACGCGAAAGCCTCGCTTGCGCTGGACGAGCGCGGCGCGTTGCTACTCAGCGACCCGGAGAGCAGTTTGATTTACCAGATTTGGGAGGATACCTGAATCTTCGCGTTCCAGTTTGGGGAGGATTGATAATAGCGCAGTTGCGTTTCAGGGATGTATTTTCAGGCAAGGACGCTTATTTGAAGAGGGTGATTAGGATTAACAGGAGACACGGGGGAATCCGGCGACGCGGACGCTGCGCGGCGTTGAGCCTATGGATTGCCGCGTCATGTCTGACGGCGCCGGTTTCGGCGAACGGGCCGGGAATCAGCGTCTATGACGCGGTATCCGTGGAAAGCAGCGTCACGTTGCATACGGAATTTCTGACGGAGGTCAAAGGCCCCGAAAGCGCGGCGGGCGCCATCTGGCGTCAGGCCTGCGCCATGACGGACGCGCAAAAGCGCAATCCCGCTGACATCGAACAGGCGGAGCTATTCGCGGAGGCGGCGGTAGCGGAGGCGGCGGGCAAGCAAACCGTTTCGCCCGTTATCGCGGCGGCGCAGAGTCTAAAGAACGCCGTTCTGAACGCGAACGCCCCGACGACCATTCGCGTCAGCGCGGAAACGATTTCGACCGCTGTCGAAAAGGCGGGGGCAATCCGGGACAGGGCGACGCAGGCGTTGACGGAAAACGGAATCGCGCCGCGCCGCAAAATCGCATCAACAGCGGTTATCGAAACGACCGCGTCCGCGTTCACGCTCATTCTCCATTCGGATATACTGGATACGGCGGCGGAAAAAATCAGGGTGACGAAAACGAACGCGCCGGAGTTCTCGATTACCTTCCGGCCCGACGATTTCCGCGAGGAGTTGCGCCCCGACCCCGAAAAGCCGGAGCCGCGCACTTTAGCCATTGCCGTACAGTTGAGCGCGGAGGAGTGCGAACCGGGTACGGATGTCCCGATTCCCAAAGTCAAGATTGACGTTCCCGGCGGACAGTTGTCCGCGCCCATCACGCTGTCGTTCCCGCCGGGGAGCAATGAGCCTTCCGCGCTGGCGGTCACGGGCGCCACGGGCGAAGCCGCCGTCAGTAAATACAATCCCGCCTCCCGTACCCTCGACGCCCGTCTGGATTCCAGCGACGTTTACACGTTCGGAAAACGCAACGTCTATTTCACGGACTTGCTCGAAAAAGACCGGAAAGTCCGGCTTGCGGTAGAGGCCTTGGCGCGGGTGAACGTCGTTTACGGCTACGCCGACCATACCTTCCGCCCCGAACAGGCCGTGACGCGGGCGGAGTTCGTCGCGTTCGTCATGCGCACCCTCGGACGCGTCAATAACTCATTGAAGTCTCCGTTTGTCGACGTGACCGAAACCCACGGATGTTATCATGAAATCGCGTCCGCGTACTACTACGGCATTATCAAAGGCTACGACGCGGAGAACTTCTGCGGAGAGAAACTTATCACAAAGACGCAAATCTACACCATTCTGGGCCGGATACTCGAAAGGGAGATGGGCTATTGGACGCCCGAAAATCCCGGCGAATATCTGTCCGGCGAGTTCACCGACACCGTGGACGAATGGGCATGGCCGGAAGTGGCGTTAGCGACGCGGGAAGGCCTCGTGATTCGTCAGAGCACGGGGACGTTCGACGGTCAGCGCATGATGAACCGCGGCGACGTGGCCTTGATTATCTATGGACTGTATCAGCGTCTGGCGTAACACAGAAAATTTCCGTTTCCCGGTTCTATTTGGGGAGGGAATTGAATATGCTTCTAAGCTTAGGAAGCGAAATGCCATGTTTTGGTAATTGGAGAGAGGGGGGCAGATTGCAATGAAACAACAGTTGTTGCGCGTAACGCTGGCGTGGGCGCTGATAGCCGCGCTGATGGCGCCGACTGTCATGACAGCGGGGGCGGTTTGGCTTGATGAGCCTGTCCCCGGAGAGAATCGCGCCGTTCAAGCGTATCTCAAAGAAACGACGGCGGTCAATACGGAAGTCACATGGTCAGACTTGGCTTTTCCGTTCGTCAACTCTGACAAAGAAGTGACTGGAAAGAATATGCCCGGCATTGGCTACGAGGCCTGTTCCAGCGCCGACGGAAAGCCCTATAAGATTCCCTATGAGCGCTATACCGAGATTTTTAACGAGACCGCGCAGGCCATCGCCTACTACAATAGCGCCCAGCAGTGGAAGGGCAGTTGTTACGGCATGGCGGTCGTTGCGGCGTTACTCTATCAGCATCAGCGGCAGTTAAACTCGACCGGCATGCTTCCGGTATCCGGCAAGCCCGCCGAACTAATGGTTGACTTCGACAACCTGAAAGACGATGAGCTTGTCAAGTTCATCGAGGCGATACAGGTCAGCCAGCAGGATTCCATCATTCAGCACGACTACGCGAAAAATAAGGACCGTTACGACGACTTGGTTTCGGAAGTGCGGGCGTTTCAGAGGAGTAAAGACCATCCGGTGCTGATTGCCATCGGCATGACCGGACAGGCGCACGCGCTCATTGGCTACAAAGTCGTGGAGTACAGCGACACCGAGACGCGCATTATGGTTTACGACTGCAACCTTCCCGGCCCCGACCGCTGGATTACCCTTGAAAAAGACCGTCAGGGCCACTACTTCCGGTGGTACTACCGCATGAACGACAATCAGGACTGGGGGCCGAAATACGACGCTAAGGGAAGTTGGATTTCCTATGTCCCCTACAGCGACTTCTATCAGACGTGGATTAACCGCCCCGACGTAAACGGCAACAGTAAGGAGCAGTTGCTGACGCTCAACGTCAACAACGCGTTCATCACCGACGAGTACGGCGAAAACAAGGTGGAAATCAAAGACGGCGTCGTGTACACCACGGACACGGACGTGTATCCGATGGTAGAGTTGGCGGTTACGGCGGACGCGCCGCTTGTGCCGCAGGCGGACAGTAACGGCGTGTATGTCTGGCTTCCTACGGGTCATCAGTACACCGTCATCAGCAGGGACGAGGGACAGCTTGAGGCGACGATGGTGCACGTCAAGCAGTACGCCACCGTCACGACGACGGGAAAGAGCGTGACGTTCTTCGTGGACGACGCGCACAACCTCAACGCCGTGGAACTCGGCGACCCCGGCGCAAAGTATCAGATTGAGCTTTATTCCACGTTGCCGAATACGGAAAAGCTCGCGCAGTTGAGCGGAACGACGACGCTGATGGTCTCCGCGCAAAGTAACCCGCTTTCCTTCGCGCAGGTTGACGGCAAACTGTACGGCGATAACATCAATAACGCCTCCCTGAAAGTCGGGGAATCGGAAGTGGCGCCGACTTCTCTGAGCGAGGGCGCGCATATGAAGCTGGACAATTACCTCCCGTTCATCGACGTGGAGCTGTCTTCCTCTTACTATGACGCGATTTGCTGGGCCGTGGAGCAGAACATCACCAAGGGCACGTCCTACAGTCCCAAAAAATTTTCCCCGGGCGACCCCTGCAAGCACAGCCACATCTTAACGTTCCTGTGGCGGGCGAATCACTCCCCGCTTTATCAGGGAAACAACCCCTTCGGCAAGGACATCAACCCCGAAAACGACTTCGGCAAGGCGGCGCTCTGGGCTTACGGGCATAATATGATTACGCCGGAAAAATATGTTCCGTCCAATCCCTGTACGCGTTCGGAAGCGGTCATGTATCTCTGGAAACTGGCGAAAAGTCCCGTTATGCGCGGCGCGGCGCTCAATGACGTTATCGGCGCGTTCACGGACGTGGACCCCGAGAGCGAATACGCGCAGGCCGTCGCGTGGGCCGTCAATCTGGGAATCACCAAGGGAACCACGGAAACCACGTTTTCTCCCGATAAAACCTGTACCCGCGGGCAAATCGTAACTTTCCTGTACCGCTGTTATGGGGTAAACAGCGGCGCGTAAAGCGGATTTCCGTCCGGTTTGACCGGGGTTTCCGGGCGGGAGAGCGTCCGGATGTCGGGCGACTCTCCCCGCACGGAGACTGCGGACGCGCAGGCCAAACATGGGAGGGACTGTGCGCGGAACGGAACCGGCGGAATGTGAAATTTCTATCGTGGGAGGAGATTCTGTGAAAAAACGTATTTGCGGCGCGGCTGTCGCGCTTCTATGGGTTCTAAGTTGCTTCCTGACGGCGGGAGCGGAAAATTTTGGGATTTATCAGGGCTATGTAGTGGGCAGCGCGTTGGAGGATGAGGAAGGCCCGCAAGCGATGCAAGACCATACCGTGGACAGTGTCGGGAAGGACGCGGAGGAGTCGGAAATCATTCAGGGGCATATTTTGGACGGCGTGACCGCCGAGAACGGCGCCGCCGCGCCAAATCCGGCGCAAACGGTTCAATCTTTTACGATTACCTTCGCGCCGAACGCCCCGGACGCGTCCGTCAACCCGACAAGTAAACGCGTCGTCAACGCCCGCGCCTATGGAAAATTGCCCGTTCCGACGCGGGAAGGCTACGTTTTCGACGGCTGGCAAACGAAATCCGGCGAAAACGTCGCCGCCAACACCGTTGTCAACCTCAACGCCAATCAGACGCTTTACGCCCAATGGCGCGTGGCGACTGTGGAAGTGCGTTTCGACGCCAACGGCGGAAGCATGAAAGTCATTTCCATGGACATTCCCCTCGGCGGCGATTATGGCGAACTGCCTCAACCTGTGCGCGGCGGTTACGCCTTCGCGGGCTGGTACACGCAAGCGCGGGGCGGTCGGCGCGTATCGAATTACGACGCCTTGACCAGTACGCAAGACCACACTTTATACGCGCATTGGGCCGCGTTAGCCGCCGCGCCGACGGAGCCGGAAACGTATCTGACGACCGTCTTTGAGGACGTGCCGACGACTTCCAGCTATTATCCGGCGGTTTACTGGGCGGTTCAGCGGGGCATTACGAGCGGGACTTCGGCGGAAACGTTCTCGCCGAATGAGCCTTGCAAGCGGCGTCACATTCTCACGTTCCTGTGGCGCGCCAACGGCTGTCCGGAGCCGATAGGGACGCTGGGCGGTTCTGGGCCGTCCGGGACGCTCAACGCGTCGGACGGAATCTGGGCCAAGGGCGCCGTGTGGGCCTATGAAAACCAACTGATTCCCACGGCGCTTTCCTATGCGGAAGAGGAAAATTCCACGCGTTCCGACGCCGTCACCTATCTTTGGAAACTGGCGGGCTGTCCCGTGGAGGAAGCGTCGGTACAGTCCATCGTCGCCCGTTTCACGGACGTTTCGCCGGAGAGCGAGTACGCGTCGGCGGTGGCGTGGGCGCTGGAAACCGGCATTACGAACGGCACGACGGAAACCACCTTTTCCCCGGACAGAATCTGCACACGCGGACAGATTGTGACCTTCCTGTACCGCTGTTATACGCGCTAAGGGACTGCGGAAAAATAAATGTGACTGAACGAATCAAGTGCCCCAAGTCGCCCCCCGGAACGGGGGGAGATGTCACGAAGTGACAGAGGGGAGAAACGCCCCCACCCGGCGCTACGCGCCACCCTC
>JAFSOM010000441.1 GCA_017447005.1 Oscillibacter sp. | reverse complement strand
TACTACTAAACCGCCGTGGGCTTGTCGCTTCAAGCCACCGCAGAGCCACGTTATACAACGGCTCAAAACGCCAAGCAAAGATACCAATATAAGCTACCAGACACTCCAACACTAAACAGACGATGCTCTTCATAAGAACTCCTCCTTTAAAAAATTACAAGGCCTCCCTCTTTCATTTTGAAGGCCTTCTCTCCCTCTCTCTTAACACGGGGAAAAGAAGAGAAGGCCTTCGCAATACAGGAAAAACTATTTGTAATCTCCTAAAAGTCTCATTCTTACGTCTCTCTTTGCAATATTATAAATTAAGCTGAAAATTTTGTCAACACACAATATCAAATTCCGACAAAATTGTTGTACTGCACAAATCGTATAATTTGTTTTTGTAGAAGTCGTCAAAACCACCCGTGGAATTATTATTTTATCCCGGCACTGACACGTCAACTTTATCCAAAGGGAGGTTAAAACAGGAAAAGCCGCCCGGAATGAGCGGCCTTTCCCGTTATTGTCAGGTTGCGATTAGTCCTCAAACTTAAAAGGTTTCGCTTCCCGCACAACGTCCATAATGGTACCGTCGCGGGCCTCAATAATGCCAACGACGCGCTCGCCAAATTCCACCTTGCGCGGTTCGCCGACGATGGAGTAGGCAATATCGCGCAACTCCTCAATAGTTTTCAGCGGCACCTTTCCGCAAGCCTTCAACGCTTCCAGAATGTCGGGCCGCGCCGGATTCACGGCGACGCCGTAATCGGTGACGACAACGTCAATGGACTCGCCCGGGGTCGTGACGGTGGTCACGTCCGTGCAAATGGCGGGAATGCGGCCCTGTAACAACGGACAAATCACGATAGCGCATTTGGCGCCCTGCGCGGTGTCGGGGTGTCCGCCCTGCGCGCCGGTAATCATGCCGTCGGAGCCGACGACGACGTTGCAGTTGAAATGCACGTCAACTTCCAGCGACGCCAGCACGACGTAGTCCAGCTTATTGACGAACGCGCCTTTGTTGAGCGGGTTCGCGTAGGCCCCGGCGGTAATGCGGTGATGGTTGACGTTCCGCAGACTGGCCACGGCGTCAAGGTCGAAGTCCTGCACGTCCAGCATGACGCGGGCCATACCGTCGTCAAGGAGTTTGCACATGGCCTTGGTCAGACCGCCGACGCCGAAGCCCATCTTAATATTACGCTCGCGCATAATCTCCGCAAGGTACTGCGTGGAGGCAATCGACGCGCCGCCGACGCCCGTCTGATACGAAAAGCCCTCCTTGAACCACGGCGTGTTGACCACGACATCCGTACAGTACTGGGCCATTAAAAGTTTACGCTGGTCGGTGGTGGGTTTCGCGGCGCCCGTGGCGATTTTCGACGGAATGCCGATTTCGTCCACGACTACCACGTAGTCAATTTTCGTCTGGGAGATGTGCGCGGGGAGATTGGGATACGGTACGAGGCAGTCCGTGACGGCGACGCAGTAGTTGGCGTGGTTGCCGTCCACGATAGCGTAGGACAGCACGCCGCAGTCGGCCTTGCCGCCGATTCCGCGACAGTTGCCGTAGTCGTCGCAAGTCGGGGCGCCGATAAAGGCGATGTCAATCTTGCTTTCGCCCGTGGTAATGGCGCGGACGCGTCCGCCGTGAGAGCGCATGATGGCAAGGCCTTTGAGCTTTCCGGTGGAAATCGCCTCGCCGATTTTGCCGCGCACGCCGGAGGATTCAATATTGGTAATCGTGCCGTCCTCAATCATGGGGACAAGCGGGTCATGGGCTTTTCCGAGAGAGCTTGCGCAAATCGTGATGTCTTTCAGGCCCATTTCGTGAATTTCTTTCATGACCATATTCACGATAAGGTCGCCCTCACGGAAATGATGGTGGAAAGAAACGGTCATTCCGTCATGCGCGCCGCACTTCTCCAGCGCTTCCCGGATGTTTTTCAGCAGTTTGCTGTGACGGTTGTCCATAACGGGACGGATGGACGGCCCCGCTTTCGTGAAAATCTTGCCTTCCTTATAGAAATTGCCCTGAAACGGCTCTTTGCCGGTGATTTTCAGGATTTCATCGGGAATATCTCTGCCGACAGCGTTAATCATCTTCTCCAGCCCCCTCTCTTACAGGTCCCCGTTGTAGACGCCCGACGCTTTCGCCAACGCTAACGTACGCTTGGCGCCGTCATAGAACGCGATGTCAATCATCTTGCCGTCCACGGTAAACACGCCGATACCCTGCGCCTTCTTTTCGTCAATCTCGCGCACGACTTTCTCGGCGAAGATAATTTCCTTGGGCTTGGGGGTGTAAATCTCGTGGACGATGGGAATCTGCCGGGGATTGATGATGGATTTGCCGTCAAAGCCCATGTCGTGGATAGTCTGCACTTCCTTGCGGAAGCCTTCCATATCGTCAAGGTTGGTGTGAACGGTGTCGAAGCACTGCACGCCGGCGGCGCGGGCCGCGATAATCATATGCTGACGCGCTCCCATGAGTTCGACGCCCGTGCCGGACAGCGTGGTTTGCAAGTCCTTGGTGTAGTCGCCGCCGGAGAGGGCGATACCGAAGAGACGTTCGGAACTGGAACAAATCGCGCCCGCGTTGAGTACGCCCTTGGCGGATTCCAGCGCGGCGATAATCAGGATTTTTCCCTTGGGAATGCCAAATTCCTGCTCGGCGCTGTCAATGGCCTGTTCGACCATTTCCACGTCTTTCGGCGTCTCGGTCTTGGGAAGGCGGATGGAATCGCAACCGCCCGCAATCGCGCAACGGATGTCCTCGCGCCACAGTCCCGTGTCCAGTCCGTTGATACGCACGACCTTTTCAACGCCCCGGTAGTCGATTTCCTGCAAGGCGTGATAGAGGGAATACCGGGCGGCGTCCTTCTCTTTCTCCGCGACGGCGTCCTCAAGGTCTAGCATGATGGAGTCGGGCTGATAGATGTAGGGGTCTTTAATCAGGCCGGGTTTCTGACAGTTCAGAAACATCATGGTACGGCGAAGCCGCTTTTTGTTCGGATTATTCACCGGATGACACCTCCCCACGGAAGATAGCCCTTGAACTCGCTGCTGCGGTAACAGGCGCATTCCACGCGGGCCTTGATGGTGCAGTCCAGCGCGCCCTTGTCGACCATGTGAATCTTGACGTTCTTGACGCCCAGCCGCTCCAGCGTTTCCATGGTCACTTTCCGGATTTGGTAGCCGTACTGACGGATAACGGCGCTTTCCAAATCGAACTCAATGCCGTTGTCGTTCGGTTCGACCGTAACCATACAGTCGCTTGACTCCAGCGTCCCCGCCACGGCGGGTTTTTTAATTTCCACTGCGCGTTCCTCCTCGTTCACTTTCTTAAAGAGCTTGCGTTTCCATTATAACGGATTCCACGCGAAAAGGGAAATATCTTTTTTGCATGATAATCCGCAATTACCGCGGAAAAATAGACTATCTGAAAGGTTGCGCCGCTCAAAGCCCTCCCCCTTTGGGGGAGGGTGGCGCGTAGCGCCGGGTGGGGGT
>JAFSOM010000440.1 GCA_017447005.1 Oscillibacter sp. | reverse complement strand
GAAATTTTATCCGGCTTTAAGCCGCTGTTTTCCAGAGTGGCCGCTTACGCGTGGTACGTTGTCATCATCATTGGGCTGATGATTCGTTCCGACAGGCTGGGTTTGACCTCTGTAATTCGGGACTTGTCGCTCCGTCCGGAAGTTTACGAATCCATGCTCCATTTTTTCCGCTCCAACGCGTGGAATCTGGAACGCGTCCGCTCAAAATGGGCGGAAATCGTAAGCGGACAGTTCCCGTTGTTTGAGCAAGCGGGGCGTTGCGTCCTGATTGGGGACGGAACGAAACAGTCCAAGGAAGGCCGCCATATGCCGGGCGTGAAAAAGCTGGCGCAGGAATCGGAAACGCAAAGCAAGCCGGACTATATTCACGGACACTTCTGGGGATGTCTCGGCGTTCTGATTGGCAGCGAAAAGCGCCTCTCCTGCGTTCCGTTGAGCGCCCGCATTCACGACGGGCTTCAGGCAACAAAGGATTGGGACGGCTCCGCGGCCTCCGGGGAATCCCATGTCGTTGAGATGATAAAGGATGGCTGTCAGGCGGCGCAGGCATTCCGCAAGGACAGTTTTTACCTGCTGGACAGATATTTTCCCACCGTTCCCGCCTTCAAGGAACTTATGGCGCAAAACGCCGCGAATAGCCGCAAAGTCGATATGGTTTCCGGAATGAAGCTCTCGACCGTTGCGTACCGGACGCCTCTTCCCCGACAGCCCGGTCAGAGAGGCCGGAAAGCCGTAAAAGGCGAAAAGGTCAAATTAGCCGACCTCTTTGAAACGGAAAAGGCCTTCTTTCGGACAGGGAAAATCAACCTGTACGGAAGGAAACAGTCCGTTCAATATTACGCCGTTGACCTGCTCTGGGGGCAGGGGCTTTATCAGAAGCTCCGCTTTGTTCTTGTCGAATGCGGCGCCTCCCGCGTGATTTTGGTTAGTACAAATCTAAATCTTCATCCCGCCGCCATCATCCGGCTGTACGGTTATCGTTTCCGCATAGAATCCATGTTCCGGGAGTTCAAACAGGAACTCGGCGGCTTTTCCTATCGCTTTTGGACAAAAGCCTCCCCTCGTTTGAACCGCTTCCGCAGGAAAGACGCTCCCGACCCTTTGTCCGCAATCGTCGCCGTTTCGGAACGCGCGCGCATTTTGAAAACAGTCCGGGCTACGGAGATGTACGCGCTCATGTGTTCCGTTGCTATGGGCGTTCTGCAGACGCTTTCCGTTGAGTTTCCCCTTTCCCGTTTCGCTCCTTTCCTACGTTATCAGCGCACGCCCTCCAAAGACAAGCCCTCAGAGGCAAATCTTATGATATTCCTGCGTTCCCGCATTTTCTCACTTTTGACAATTCACGCCCGAAATGAAATACCCGCTTTTATTGCCCGCCTTCAAATCGACTTTTCCTCAAATTCCGCTTGATTTCAAACGGTTTTCTTCTTTTGCGCTCTTATCCTACAGGATTGTTATGTCCTTTTTGTCAGCGAACTTTTCACTGTCCAGAGACCTGTAGTCGGCATTTTATTGCGCGTAACGACAAGGCTTTCTTTCATTTTCTGAATGTTACGCGCGATAATAAAGGTGAGATTCCATTTCCACCCGCGTCGGCTCCGAATGTCCGGAATACAGCGTCGTATCTTCCGGCAGACGCAGGATTTTTTCCCGGACGCTTTGTATCAACTGCGCTCCGTTTCCGCCCGGATATTGGGCGGTTCCCGGACCTCCTTTGAAAATAGCGTCCCCCACAAACGCCGCCCGCTCCTCCGCGCAGTAAAACGTCACGGAATCCGGCGTATGTCCGGGCGTGTGCAGAACCCGCAGGGAACAGGCGCCGCTTTCTTTCAGGGAAACCGTATCGCCGTCCCGCAAAAAATTCGCGCCGCGCACAATCACATCCGGCCCGCAGAAACGGGACAGGTTCAGCCTTGGGTTCGTAAGATAACTCTCCCCGTTTCTATGAATATACACGGGAATATCCAATTCCCG
>JAFSOM010000439.1 GCA_017447005.1 Oscillibacter sp. | reverse complement strand
TGAAAGCGTTTTCAAAATTCGTTCCCCCGCCCCTGAAAGGGGAGGGGGTCAGGGGGAGGGGTTTTACAAGGAGGACGCATGAACTACAAGGAAGAAATTCAGGAACTGCGGGCGCGGCTCAATGAGAACAGTTACCGCTACTACGTGCTCGACGAACCGACGATGACCGATTACGAGTACGACCGCCTCTACAGGCGTCTGGAAGAGTTGGAGGCGGAACACCCGGAGGAAGTGACGCCCGATTCCCCGACGCAACGCGTGGGCGACGCGGTTCTGACGGGTTTCGCAAAGTACGAGCACGCCGCGCCGCTGGAAAGTCTGCAGGACGTATTCAACGCGGCGGAACTCGCCGACTTCTGCGCGAAACTGGAAGAGAATCTCGGCGAAACGCCGGAATACTCCGTGGAACCGAAAGTAGACGGCTTATCAGTGGCGTTGGAGTACCGCGACGGCGTCTTTGTACGCGGCGGCACTCGCGGCGACGGGCGCGTCGGGGAGGACGTGACCGAAAATCTGAAAACCGTCCGGTCGATTCCGATGTCGTTGCCGGAGAAACTCCCGCGTCTGATTGTGCGCGGGGAAGTGTATATGTCGCGGGCGGTGTTCGCGGAGCTGAACGAACTGCGCGAAATCGCCGGGGAAAAGCTACTCGCCAATCCGCGCAACGCCGCCGCCGGGGCCTTACGTCAGCTCAACCCGAAAATCGCCGCCGAACGCAAACTCGATATTGTCATTTTCAACCTCGAACTCGCCGACGGCGTAACCTTCGACACGCACGCCGCCACGCTGGACTATCTGGAATCGCAACGCTTCCCGGTGATTCCCCGGAAAACGCTGTCGGGTACGGCGGCGTTACAGGCGGAGATTGACCGTATCAACGACACGCGGGAGGCGTACCCGTTCGACATTGACGGCGGCGTTATCAAATTAAACGTCCTCTCGAAACGCGCCTTACTCGGTTCTACGGCGAAATTTCCGCGTTGGGCCGTGGCGTTCAAGTACCCGCCGGAGAAAAAACAGTCCGTTATTCAAGACATTACCGTGCAAGTCGGGCGGACGGGCGTCCTGACGCCCAAAGCGATTCTTGAGCCTGTACGCCTCGCCGGGACGACCGTCAGCGCCGCCACGCTTCACAATCAAAAGCATATTGAGGAATTAGATGTGCGCGTCGGCGATACCGTGACCGTACAGAAAGCCGGGGAGATTATCCCGGAGATACTGGAAGTGGATTTCTCCAAGCGTCCGGAGGGCGCGGCGCCGTATCGTCTGCCGGAACGCTGTCCGGTATGCGGCGCGGCGGTACGTCAGGACGAGGACGGCGTCGCGCTACGCTGTACGGGCGCCGAATGTCCCGCGCAACTCTCGCGCCGTCTGACCCACTTCGCAAGCCGCGACGCCATGGACATTGACGGCCTAGGCCCCGCCGTCGTGAAGCAGTTAGCCGAGAGCGGACTTGTACGCAACGCGGCGGACTTGTACCAGTTGCGCCGGGAGGATGTCGCCAAACTTGACCGCATGGGCGAAAAGTCCGCCGACAATCTCTTGAAGGCGGTGGAGGCGTCCAAAGGGCGGGACTTATCCAAACTGCTCTGCGCGTTGGGAATCCGTCAGGTGGGCGAGAAGGCCGCGCAGGCCTTGGCGCGTCGCTTCCGTACCATGACGGCGTTGCTCTCCGCGACGGAGGACGAGTTGACCGCTATCCCCGACGTGGGCGCGGTCACGGCGCGGGCCGTTATGGAGTTTCTCGGCGAGGCGCAGTCGCGGGACTTGATAGCGCGTCTGGAATCCGCCGGGGTGCGCATGGACAGCGAATTAAAATCCACCGACGGTCCCTTTACCGGGAAAACGTTTGTATTAACCGGGACGCTGTCGCGGTTCGACCGTAAGACGGCGGAAGGAAGGATACAGGCCTTAGGCGGTAAGGCGTCGGGTTCAGTGAGCAAAAAGACGACGTATGTCGTGGCGGGCGAGGACGCCGGAAAAAAACTGCAACGCGCCAACGAATTAGGCGTAACGGTACTCAGCGAGGACGACTTCGCGGCGATGTTGTCCGAGGCGGAGACATCCCTCTGATACCGTCAAAGATTGCGCTATAGTCTTACCCTTCCCCCGGTAACGGGGGAAGGTGGCGCGCAGCGCCGGATGAGGGCAAGTTTTATCCGGCGCGGGGGAGGGCGGCGCGGAAGGCGTCAAGGAGTAAGGGAATCTTTGCTCCCGTCCGTCTCAATTTTCCCGTGTACTTTCTCAAATTCCGCTATCCGCCTTCTGATAATCCATTCAATTTCCCGGTTTTTTGTCCGCCCCTCGTATTCGGCGACATACGCGAGCTTATCCAGCAAAATTTGCGGAATCCGCAGAGTATAACGGGGCAAATTATCTTTCATGGAAGCACCGCCTTTTGACGCAGTATTGACTAAATTATAACGTCGCGGTATTATCTTGCGTAAAAGCAGCGAAACTATGACGCAATAGTGACGCAATATTTTGCAAGGGCGGCGTGTTTCCATGAAAATAGCGGTCATAGGCTCCAGAAGTCTCAGCGTAGCGGATTTGGGCTTGTATTTGCCGGAAGGGACGACGGAAATTATCAGCGGTGGCGCGAAAGGTGTGGACGCTTCAGCGCGGGAATACGCCAAAAGTCGCGGCGTCCCGCTGACGGAACTTTTTCCGGATTACAGACGGTACGGAAAAGCCGCGCCGCTCCGAAGAAACATTGAAATTTTAGAGCGCGCTGACATGGTTCTCGCTTTTTGGGACGGAAAATCACGGGGAACAAAGTTTGTCATTGACGAGTGCGTAAAGCGCGGTATTCCTCTCCGAATTATCAAAATAAATCCCCCGTCGTGACGGACGGAGGAAAAGACGTGGCGCATAAATCGCGGCGTTCGGGACAGCCTAAGCGAAAATGACCGCTTGCGAGGTGAACGCCGCAATGAAACAAAAGCGTCTGGGACGGCAGACAGTCGCGTTGGAGAATCCGCCCGCCGTGATTGCGTCGGCGAATATCGGCGGAAAGATGGAGGGACAAGGGCCGCTGGCGCAGTGGTTCGACGAGTGGGAGGAGGATTCCTTTTTCGGTCAAAAGACGTGGGAAAAGGCCGAATCCGCCATGCAAAAGCGTACTTTACGCCGCGCAGTCGAACGCGCCGGACTGACCTTTGAACAGCTTGACTACGTGTTCGCCGGGGACTTGCTCAACCAGTGTATCGGCACGTCGTTCGGCTTACGGGAGTTTGGCGTGCCGTTCTACGGGCTTTACGGCGCCTGCTCGACGATGGGCGAATCGCTCGCGCTGGCGGCCCTGACGATTGACGGCGGTTTCGCCGACTACTGCGCCGCCATGACAAGTTCGCATTTCTGCACGGCGGAGCGGCAGTACCGAATGCCGGTGCCCTACGGCAGTCAGCGCACGCCCACGGCGCAATGGACGGCGACCGCCGCCGGGTGCGCGATACTGGCCCGCGACGGTCACGGCCCCCGCGTGACGCATGTTACCTGCGGAAAAATCGTGGACAAGGGCATCACGGACGC
>JAFSOM010000042.1 GCA_017447005.1 Oscillibacter sp. | reverse complement strand
TCTATCGCGCAGGCCTACGACTACGCCATGAACGTGACGGCGGAATATTTAATGGACTTCCTGACGGATTCCAACGCCGCGTTTGACTTGCAACAGCATTTGTCGAATTTCCAATCCATGATAGGCGAGGCGAACCAGAAAAAGCTCACGGGCGCGTGTATGGACTACTGCATTATCGGGGCGGCGTGCGCGAGCGTGCCCTTACGGGAAATCAACACGTATCTGGCGTCGGAACTGTTCCACAAGTTCGCGGACATCCGTCAGGCGCGGCCCGAGGCGGCGGAGGTGGAATCGGTATGTTTTCACGCGCTGACGCCGGGGGCGGAAACGGCGGAGGAGGCCTATAACGCGCTGTTCCACGAGTTACAGCGGGAGGCGGCGCCGGAGGAATACGAGCCTTTCCCGCAGGACTGGAAATTCGTCCGCGACTACGGCGGAAAGGAACTGGTTGACCATTACGCCAAGCAGACGGCGGCGAAAAAGGCGCGCATACAGGCCAACGCGAAAGCGCTGTCGGACGAGAGCGACGCCCGTTCGCTGATACGGCGTCTCCGCGCCGCGCTGGAACCGGTGATACGCGACCTCAAGCGCGGCCCGGTCTACGCCTACGGCATCGTCTCCACGACGGAAAAGCAAAACCTTATCACGCTGATTGACGGCTGGATACGGCGCAATGAGGAGCAATACGAGGCGGCCTGTCAGCGAACCGCGGAGCGTCAGCGGAATTACGATAACGCCCGCTTGAACTTTGAGGGGCGTTCGCGTGGCTTATTCGGCAATCGCAACCGCTTTGAAACGTACCAATACTATCTGATGACCCACGAACAGCATGAACTCGAACTGGAAACCTGTCAGCGTCTGAAACGCGTCCTGCACGACTTCCGGGAACAGGTCATGGACGCGGCGAGCAATTACTATGTGCGTCTGAGCCGGGTGGCGCGGAATCTGGCGGACACGTTTGAGGATAACCGTCAGGCGCTGGCGTCGCATGCGATACGGCAGAATCTGGACGGCTTCGCAACGCCTATGATGAGCGTCACGGAACTGAAACCCGCTTTGGACGCGGAGGTAGCGCATTTGGACGCCGCGAATATGTTCGACGCGTTTATGACGCTGATGTTACGCAGCGGCGACGAGTGGCTGCAGGAGGACGAGAGCCGCATTGCGCGCCTAGTGACGGACTTCTTTTTGCACACGGCCTTCGGGACGTTCGCCAACCGCACGATTACGAATTTCTTGCGCGACAAGTACGAGGCGCGGGAAGGCTGTCGGCTGGACGACGACGCGCTGTCGCATTTGATTTACAACGAATGGATTCGCCCCTTGACGGAAAAGGCGCGTCCGCTGTTCTACTTCAACAATTCGATTTGGCAGGAGAGCGGCACTTCTAAATTAGCGTTCCTGTCGTACCCGGCGGAATCGTCCCCGATTTCGGCGGCGGCGCGGCGGCGTAACGCCGAGGATACGCTGTGGGGCCTCAAAACCAGCGCCCTGACCGACCGTATTTTCGTCATGTCGAGCGCTTGCGGCTTGCCCTTGAGCGCGTACAACAATTGTCAGGCCTACGAGCAGATGTTCTACTCGTCGCGTTCCGTCGGACGCCATTGCTACGAGGGAAAGCCCGTACCGGGTATGCGCTTCAACGACTGGCGCGATTTGCCGTCGATAATGCCGCAGAGCGTGCTTTCCGAGACCTGCGAGGACTTGCCGCCGGATTTGCGCAAGCGGGTGTTATCGGGGCGGGCGTTATGGAAACGCGTCCGGGAGCGTCAGCTACTGGACAACGAGAGCGCGTTCTATACGATACCCGACGCCGCCGGATTGCGTCAGACAAACGCGCTCTGCAATTCGCTCATCGAGCGGACGCATACGCCCGACGATACGCCCGCGCTCTACGCTGTCGCGGCGGATTTGCGCGAACGCCTCAACCGTCCGTTACGGCCCACGGGCGACGCGCTCCCGCAGGACGGCGACCGCAGTGAGGAAGAGATTATTTTACGCGTACAGGAGGACCATTTTGTGTCGTCTCCGGCGTTTCACGAGGGCGTGTCGGGCGTGCTGGACGCCTTGGACGCCGCCGCGGAGACGCTGACGGCTGTCGCCGCGAAGGACGCCGAGATGAAGCGTCTGGGCGAACATCAGGCCCGGGAGGCCGAAGCGCGGCGGCGCGTGATGAATGACTATTGCGAGGCCTTATTCACGGGCGTGCTGTCCATGGACGGGCGCAATGTCACGTATGACAACGACGGAATGCCCGTGACGCTCTGCGAGTTCAGCGGAGAATACCCGTATGCGCGGATACCGGTCTATCAGGGGTTTTTGAACTACCGGAAGTTATCCGAGGAGGCGCGGACGCGGATACAGCGGGAGTACCAGAAGCGTTACCGGGAGAACGCGCCGGAAATCAAAGTGACAGGCGCGGCGTTGAAGGAACTGTTGCCGCAGAACCGGCAGTCGATTTTGATGGAGCTGGCGGAGAACTGGGACAATGGCGCGGAGATTCAGGCGTTTTTGAAGGACTTTTTCCAGCGTTTCCGGATGTTCTGTCTTGACAACGAGATTTAACCGGATGTCATTTGACCGAAAGGAGCGCGACGATGGAAACGAATTTAGCGTACAAGTTTGAGGAAGAGCGCCCGGAGGAGATTATCAACGGCAGAGTGGTGATGATGGCCTCGCCGTCGTTGAATCACAACATTATTTCGGGCAACCTCTACCGCATTTTCGGAAACTATCTGGACGGAAAGCCCTGTATGCCGTTCCACGATAATACAAACGTATTTCTGGAAAAAAGCGAACGCTATATTCCCGATGTCATGATTGTCTGCGACCGCGACAAAATGCGGGCGGACGGCGTACACGGCGCGCCGGACTTGGTGGTAGAGGTTCTTTCGCCCAGCACGGGACGCAACGACAAGCGGCATAAGAAAGACATGTACGAGAAACACGGCGTTCGGGAATACTGGATTGTCAGCCCGGGGGAGCAGTCCATTGAGCAATATGTACTGGAAAACGGGCGCTTTGTCCTGCGGGACGTTTACTCGCGCTACCCGGAGTTTATGCTCCTAGACATGAGCGACGCGGAGAAGGCCGCGCTTGTCACGGAATTTCATCCCGCGCTGTTTGAGGATTTGACAATTCGTCTGGACAGCGTTTTCAAAGATATTATGCCCGGCGCGTAACTCTTGCGCCGCGACGCGCAATCAGGACGGGACGCCGACGCGAATCAGGACAGGAGGGAGTCTATGACCGTACAGGAACTCACGGAGCAATTCGCCGAGCGCTTACGGCGGGCGGATAATCAGTCGGCGGTCAACGGGCCGCACAGCGGGCCATGTTACCCGATGATGGTCTTGACGTTAGGCGGCGGGGCGCGACGGCTTAACGATACCTTGCAGTACGGCTTGCGTCAGCTATGGCCGCCGTACTGCGACGACATCGCCTTTGTCACGGCGGCGCGGACGCCGGAGGGCGTGACGTTCAGCGACCCGGGACGTTACCGCGACGAGGCGCCGCCGTCGGGCGCGGACACGGGCAAGTCAAAGCGTCTGACGGCGTCGGACTTGGGCGGCCTGACGGCGGATTTATTCCGCGTCGGGACGCGCTTTGAACGCGCCAACCGCATTCTGCTTTACGCCGCGCTGGATACGGCGGGATTCCGTACCCCGGAGGAGCTGACGTTCTGGCTGGACGCGCTGGACAGCTTTAAGCGTTCCATCGACAATGTGACGCCCGTCCTGACCATGCTGGCAATACTCTTTCACGAGACCGGGAAGAGCGAGCGCGAACTGGCCGAGGCGATACGCATTCGGCTGGCGCAATGTCTGGACACGCGTCCGGATATGCCGTCGCTGTTGCTGATTAGCGACCGCCGGAGCGATTCTCTGCTTGACCGTGACGGCAATCTATGTCGGCGGCTGTTGACGGCGGCGTTCGCGGTGTCGAACAATCAGGACGCGCAGGTAGTGCAGGAGATGTTCCGACCGGGCGCGGCGCTGACGGCGAGTTACGCCCGCGCCGAAAAGCCTATCGAGGACATCAGCCGCATTTGCGCCGACAATCTGCTTGACGAGCTGAACGCGTTCGCGCCGTCGGGTACGGGCGACCTGTTCGGACGCGACGCCGACCGTACCCGCGAACGCTTGGGAATCTCTCCCGAGGGTACGTTCCGCGTACTCGACGAGGAGATAGAGCGGCATTTGTCGCGCTACGTCCCGGAAGGCGAGGAGTTGCGCGAACTCTTGCGGGCGTTCCCGTTGTCGTCGCCGGACGCGGCGGAGAGTGAGGCCTTATGCGCGGAAACGTCGTCGGCGCGAATAGACGCGTTGACCTTCGGCGCGTGGAACTGCTACCTTGAAAGTACGCTTGACCTTGCGCGGGAGGGCTTGCGCGACCGTCTGACGGACATCAAGCGCTGGCGGCGGGAGTACGCGGAGGAACTGCGGCGGAATTTCCACGCCTTGGAGCTTGCGGAACTGGCGGAGCGTCTCGACCGCGTGCGGGACTTGGCGGAGCCGACGCTTCATCTGTCCGCGGAAACCTCGGTACGCGAGACCGCCGGACAACGGTTAAAGTATGTGCTGTCGTCGGACGCGGAAATCCGCGAAGCGTTGTTCGACGAAATCGGCGCGGCGGGCGAACGCGCCGGAGAGTTTTTGCGCGCATGGGGCGAGCTTATGCGGACGCGTTCGCGGATTCCGGAGGCGTCCGGCGACGACGAGAGCTTTATACATTATTATACGCAGAATTTACGGGCGTTCTTTGACAGCCGTCAGCGCGAACTCCGCGAGAAATTCCAGACTATCCCCGACGTGGACGGCCTCACCGACTTTTTCCGCGAGACGCTGGACAGCATTTTCAGTAACCGCACGTTGCGCAACGTATTCGCGGCGACGTTTGAGGATGTCGGCGCGTTGCAGATTGAGCGTACCCGCGCCACGCTGACCGGCGCCGAAGCTCCCGTTTACTTCTCCACGGGCTTTTCGCTCGATACGCCGTTCCTGTCGTTCATCCTGCTGAACATGGACGAACGCCGCCCCGATACGCTCTACTGTACCTTAAAGGAGAGCATTCCCGACCCGGACAAGACGCGCTTTTATGACACCGGACGCGGGAGCGCGGCGGAATCGCTGAATATCTTCCGTCTTGAACGTTTCCACCTCTGGAGCGGCGAGACCGACGCCGACGGAAACGCCGCGGGAAAGGAGAGGCTATGACCTACGAATCACGCCCGGCGGACGGGACGCATTACGCGGCGTCGCTGACCTTGGAGCCGCAGTCGGAACGGCTGACGTGGACGGCCTTACCCGGACAGGACAGCGTATTAGTCCGCACGCCCTACGGCGTCGACCCCGCCGACGAGGCGGAAACGTTGCTGGAACTGCTCAACCGTCACTGTCCGCTGTTGCCGACGGAACGTTTTCACGCGTTAAGCAAGCGCATTTCGGTGCGGTACGTCAGCGCGGAGGAGAAAGCGCGGGCGCAGGGTTGCCGCGCCGACGGCGAAGCCTGTACCTATACCGTCTTTCCGTGCGCGATAGACTATAAAAAGGACGTGTGCGCGATTTACATCACAGGCGGACGCGATTCCATGTCGTCGCCGCGCTGTGACGCGCCCATGAATATCCGCGCCGAGGTGACGCCGGTCAAGCCGCGTGCGGGACTGTTCTTTTTCCGGCGCGAAACGCCGCCCGCGTTTTTCCGTATCGCCTTCCCGGACGCCTGTCCCGAGAACTACCGCGACGGCGATTTGGAATACAGCGTCAACGAGCGCTGGCGCATACCGGTTACGCGGGGCATGATGGAGCGCGGGGAGTTTTATGTACGAACCGACCGGAAACCCGTCCTGACGGCGCGTAACGCGGGAATCCGTCTGACCGAACCGCGCCGCAACGTATGAGGTATGCGTAAAATTTTTGCGACTAAGCGGTTGCGTCCTCCAAAGCCCTCCCCCTTTGGGGGAGGGTGGCGCGTAGCGCCGGGTGGG
>JAFSOM010000438.1 GCA_017447005.1 Oscillibacter sp. | reverse complement strand
GTCCCGCTATCTGGACTGCCTGAACGAAACGCGCAGTCTGCCGGGAGCGTACCGGAAATTTTGGAACGACGCCGGAGTAAGCGTCGGGCCGAACGGCGTCCCGGCGTATCAGAATGTTGTTCCCGGCGTCCCGAACATCTGCGCGAAAGTCCCAACGGGTGGCGGGAAAACTTTGATTGCCTGTCACGCGTTGCGTCCCATTTTCGACGCGTTGCCCTCGACCAAGGCGCGGGTTGTCGTATGGCTCGTGCCGTCCGACGCGATTCTGACGCAGACGCTGGCGGCGTTGCGCAATCCGTCGCACCCGTACCGTCAGGCGATTGACGCCGATTTCGGAAACCGCGTGGAGGTTTATACCAAAGACCAGCTTTTGACCGGACAGAATTTCAACCCGGTGTCCGTCACGGAGCAGTTGAGCGTGTGCGTGTTGTCCTACGATTCGTTCCGGGGCCGCAGGGAATCCCTGAAAGCCAAACGCGAAAACAGCGCGTTGTCGGCGTTCGCCGACGTTCTGGGCAAGCCGGAAAACCCGATTGAGGACGCGGACGAAACCGCCCTGTTGCAAATCATAAACCAGTTATCGCCGCTCGTAATTGTGGACGAAAGCCATCACGCCAAGTCCACGTTGAGCATGGAGATGTTGCGGAATTTCAATCCGCGTTTCGTGCTGGAACTGACCGCCACGCCGAAAAAGGAAAGCAACGTCTTTGCCTATGCGGACGCGGCGCAGTTGAAACGGGAGAGCATGGTCAAACTTCCGGTTATCGTCTACAACCGCGACAGCCAGACGCAAGTCCTGACGGACGCGATAGACCTCCGGCGCAAGCTGGAGGAATTAGCGGAACGGGAGCGCGAAACGTCGGGCCGCTATATTCGCCCCATCGTTTTGTTTCAGGCGCAACCGAGAGTGAAAGAAAACAGCGCCACCTTTGAGAAACTCCGCGAAAAATTGAAAGAGGCCGGAATCCCGGCGAACCAAATCGCCATTCGTACCGCCGACGTGAACGAACTGAAAAGCGTCAACCTGATGAGCAAGGACTGTCCAATCCGTTTCATCATTACAGTGAACGCTTTGAAAGAGGGCTGGGACTGTCCGTTCGCCTATGTGCTTGCGTCCCTCGCCAACCGGACAAGCCGCGTGGACGTGGAGCAGATTCTCGGACGCGTCCTCCGTCTGCCGCATACGAAACGCAATCAGATTCCCGCGTTGAATATGTCCTACGTTCTGACTTCTTCCAGCGATTTTCAATCGACGCTGGACAACATCGTAGCCGGATTGAACAACGCCGGGTTCAGCGGCAAAGATTACCGGGCCGTGTCCGATACGGAAACGGAACAGCCGCCGAAGTCCGTGCCGGAAGTCCAGACAGAAATTCCGCAGGAGCCGCCGCATGACGAGGGCGAAGATTTCCTGAATTTCAATCCGCAGTCCGTATCTCATGAGGTGGAACAGCGTCAGGCCGGGGAGAAGTCCGGGGACGTAGCGGAAACCATGCTGAAGGACGCGGAGAAAACCGGACAGGAATATGAGCGCGTCGTAAGCGGACAGGGCGAAAGCCCGTCCGGGGAAAATCTATCATGGGAAGTGACGGCGAAAATGTCGGTGTTCCAAGTCAATCCTGAGTTCGCCGATGAAATCCGGGCGCTGAAAATCCCGCAGTTCTTCCTGACTGTTCCCGACAGTCTCTTTGCCAGCGGGAACGACACGCTGTTGAGAAAGGAAACGCTTTCGGAGGGCTTTACCCTGAAAGGCAAGTCCACGGAAATTGACTTCTCCGACGCGGACGCGGAAATGGCGATGGTGGACGTGCGGGACAAGTCCGGGAGCGTTCCCAAAGCGTTCAAAATGTCGGACGCCGACCAGCGGTATTTCAAGGAATACTTCTCCCGGTTTCCCGAGAAAGAGCGCGTGGAGAAATGCGGACAGATGATTTTCCATCAGCTTAACCGGATGAATCTTGTGGACGCCGGGGAATTGAAGCGGTATTTGGAAATCATTCTGGGCGATATGAACCCCGACCAACTCGCGGCTTTGGAAAAGTCCCCTATGGCCTATGCGCGGAAGATACGGGAGAAAATCGAAAGCCTGCTGGAAGAACACTACGCGAAACAGTTTGACTACTGGCTGGAAACCGGACGGATTATTTGTCGGGAAAGCTACTCCATGCCGCCGGAAATTCATCCTCTGAACAGCGTGTCCTCCATTGGGAAATCGCTTTACGCCGCCGAGGAGGAAATGAACGGATTGGAACGGGAACTTGTCATGGAACTGACGGCTCTTTCCAATGTCCGCTGGTGGCACCGCAACATTGCGCGGCGGGGGTTTTGTATCAACGGATTTCTCAATCACTACCCCGACATCATGATTATGACGGAAAAGGGAACGGTCGTATTCGCGGAAACGAAAGGCGACCATTTGAAGAACGACGATTCCCGTCAAAAGGTGAAGTTAGGCCGGACATGGCAGAATGAGGCCGGGAAGAAATACCGCTATTACATGGCGTTCCGGGATACGGACGCGCCGATTGACGGCGCGGTCAGCATGAGCGGCTTTCTTGACATCCTCAGAAACCTGTAAGCGGGAGATAAGGAATTGACGGAGGCCGACTATGGAGAATCCCGAAGTAATTCGCGCAGAGGAGGAATGGCAACGGGCGGGGGCCTACTCCGTTAGAGTGCAGGGCATGAATCG
>JAFSOM010000437.1 GCA_017447005.1 Oscillibacter sp. | reverse complement strand
TCTGTGGAACGCGGTCACGGGCAAGAACGAGCGTCTGCGCACGGCGATTGAGGAGGACCGCGCCGCCGCGCAGTACGCCATGCAGCAGGCGATTAACAGCGTACTGAAGGAGTGCACGCAAAATCGACTGTTGGCGTTAGCGGTCAAGAGCAAGCTGGAAAACGAGATGATAGACCAGCAGACGCCGGAGGAATCGGACGCGCCGACGGAAAACGCGTGGACGGAAGAGGAGGAAGCCGGGAGAATGTCGGGGGAAGTCCTCGAACTGGCGGACGCGCCGGAACTCGAATTGACGGACGACACGCAATAATAAAAACGGACGGGCTTGTTACGGCCTGTCCGTTGTTTTTTCACGGCAACTTTGTCAGATTGGCGTCGAGCATTTTTTGAAGGCTTAACAGAATGCCGGTTTTGGCATGGTACCACGTCAGGCCGCCTTGAAAGTAGACGGCGTAAGGGGGCCGGACGGGGCCATCCGCCGATAACTCAATCGAGCTACCCTGTACGAACGCCCCTGCCGCCATAATCACGGGCGCGTCGTAACCGGGCATTTCTCCGGGTACGGGCATTACGTAGCTGTCCACGGGCGCGGCGGACTGGATGCCCATGCAAAACGCCGACATCGCCTCGGGACTTCCCAGCGTCACGGCTTGTATAATGTCGTGACGCGTTTCGGCGGCTTTCGGGACGCACGGGAAACCTAACGGCTCATAGAGCGACGCGGCGAAAATCGCGCCTTTCAACGCTCCCGCCGTGACCGTCGGCGCGAGGAAGAACCCCTGATACAGCGCGGGCATAAGGCCCAGATTCGCCCCGACTTCCTGACCCAGTCCCGGCGCCGATAAGCGGTAGGCGCAACGCGACACGCACTCCGCCGTACCGCAGATATAGCCGCCGATGGGAGCCAATCCGCCGCCCGGATTCTTAATCAGGCTTCCAACGACCATATCGGCGCCCATATCCGACGGCTCGACCGTCTCCACGAACTCGTCATAGCAGTTATCGACCATAATTTTGACATCCGGCTTGACCGAACGGCAGAAAGAAATCAATTCTCCGATTTGCGCCACGGAGAACGACGGGCGCACGGCGTAACCCTTGGAACGCTGAATGGTAATGAGTTTCGTTTTCGGCCCGATTGCCGCCCGTATCGCGTCGTAGTCGAAGGCGCCCTCGGGGGTCAAATCGGCCTGACGGTAGCTGACGCCGTATTCTTTTAATGAGCATGGGCTTTCCCGGATTCCAATCACCTCTTCCAGCGTGTCATACGGCACCCCGACGGGGGACAGTAACTCGTCGCCCGGCAACAGATTCGCCGATAACGCCACGGTCAACGCGTGCGTGCCGCAGGTGATTTGCGGTCGTACTAACGCCGCCTCGGTATGGAATACGTCGGCGTAGACGCGCTCCAACGTATCGCGGCCCTCGTCGTTGTAGCCGTACCCGGTGGTCGCGGCGAAGTGCGACGCGCTGACGCGTTCGCGCCGCATGGCCTCCAATACTTTCGCCTGATTGTATTCCGCCGTGCGGTCAATCGCGGCGAAGCGTTCGCGCAGACCGTCCAAGACGCGTTCGCCGTACTCATACGTCGCCGGACGAATGTCCAGTTTCGCGTATATCTCCTGTAATTGCTCTTTCACGGTTTCCCCCGCTTTCCGGTATTCGAAAGGTTTGTTACGTTTCCAGTATCCAACAGGTTTGTTATGTTTTACCATGATAGCATAAATTTCGCCATTTGTACAGAATATTTTGCGCAGGGATTTGACATATCCGCCGGAATCTGGTATGATAGACAGGCTTTTTGAGAAATGAGCGCGCAACGCGTTCAGCAGGAACGGGAGGATGTTTTTGGAACCGGATTTTGACTTTCTTTCGGTCTCATTTTTTACCAAAGCGGAAATTTATCCCGGAAGCCTCGGGACGTTCCGCTATCGTTTCCAGCGTTTTTCATGGACGGGCAAGGACGACGCCCGCATACAGGCATGGGTTTATGAAAACGTCTGTTTTGAACAGGCCCGCCAAATCGAAACGGAGACCTTTCCATGGACGGCGGAGGGCGTCGCCGCTCTGCGGGCGTGGCTGATGCAAAAAGTACGGGAACGGGGCGCGGAGCCTTACCGCGTTCCTTATCCCGTCCCGACAGCGACTTGAACGGAGGACTTATGGAAGATTTTCAAGTGATTTTAGAGGAACTCGACAAAATGGAAGAGGCCGCCCGGAAACGCGAACGGGCTAGGCGTTGGCGGGCCATTCAGCGCAGACGGAAAGAGCGTCAGCGCAAACAAATTGCGCTCTTGCTCCTGATGTTCTGTCTCGTACTGGCGCTCCCGCTCTCGTCGGCGATTTCCGTGCACATCCGCGGGACGCATACGCCCGACGCGGCGCCGCTTACGCTCTCCGTCGAAACGCCCGACGACGGCGCCTGTCTTGTCGGCGACCAGTCCTTTGTCGACGGCGCGGAAGGCCCGGAAACGGTTCTCTACCCCGGGGCGGACTACGGCGCGGAAGAACCCGAAACCGTCCTCTACGCCGGGCGCGATTACGGCGGGGACAATCCGGAAGCCGCCTTCTTTACCGGCGCGGACTACGGCGCGGAAAATCCCGAACTGCCCTTCTATACCGGGGAGAACTACAAGAGCGAAACGCGTACCGCCTCCCTGATGGAAGCGCTCTCGGCGGAAGAGCGTCTCGCCCGGGAGAATCCCGAAAACCTCCTCCCCGGGGAATCCCCCGCCCCCTTGCCCGAAAATCCCGAAAACGCCTTGCCCACGCAGGATTACGTGAAAACGCCGTCGACCCCCGCGCCGTCCTCTCCGTCCTCTACCTCCTCCGCGAAAAACTTCACCCCCACGCGCTGGGCGCGAACTATTACGCTGGGCGAATCGGCGGAAATCGGCAGTCAGTACGCCGTGCTCCTTGACGCCGATACCGGGTACATCCGCGCCGAACGCAATTCTGACGTGAAAGTTTCCCCCGCGTCCATGACGAAAGTGCTGACCTTACTTGTCGCCACGGAAAAGCTCATCAAAGTGACCCCGGAAGGCGTCAAGGGCATGGACACGAAAGTGACCGTTACGAGAGAAGTTCGGGACTACTGTTACAGAAATAATTGCAGTACGGCGGGTTTCGCCACGTGGGAGACCGTCACGGTACGCGATTTGCTCTACGGCTGTATTCTTCCCTCCGGCGCCGACGCCTGTCTGGCCTTGGCGCGGCATATCTCCGGTTCTCACGAGGCCTTTGTAGAGCTGATGAATCAGAAACTGCAACAGCTCGGCATTTCCAAAACCGCCCACTTCACCAACTGTATCGGCCTCTACAACAAAGACCACTACTGCACCATGCGCGACATGGCGGTTATCATGAAAGCGGCGATGGACCATTCCATTTGTCGCGTAATTCTCGGGGCGCGCACGTTCCGCACGTCGGCCACGGCGGAACATCCGAAAGGAATCGCGTTATCCAACCTCTTCCTGCGGCGCATTGAAGACCGTTTCACGGGTACGAATCTCTACATCTCCGGCGCAAAAACGGGCTACGTGAATCAGTCCGGCAACTGCGCGGTCAGCTACGCCACCCGTGACGACGGCAAACACTACATCTGCGTGACGGGTAAGGCCGCCGGCGCGTGGCGCGCTATCTACGACCATACTTTATTATATCGCGCCTACTGTCTCAACTGAAAACCGTTTAAAACAATCACAGCGTACAGCCCGAAAACTGTACGCTGT
>JAFSOM010000436.1 GCA_017447005.1 Oscillibacter sp. | reverse complement strand
GTTAAGAGGGATTGCGCAAAGTACGGCGCGATTTCCCGGTCGCCGTGCACGACGAAGACTTGTTGCGGCTTGGGGTTGGTAAAGTCGCCAATCCAACCGAGCAAATGCGTCCGGTCGGCGTGGGAGGACATGCCTTGCAGGTTCATAATTTTCGCGTTGACGGCGATTTCCTCGCCGAACAGTTTCACGCTCTGCGCGCCTTCCAGCAATGTTCGTCCTAACGTGCCCTCGCCCTGATAGCCCACAAACAGCACCGCGCATTGCGAACGCCAGAGGTTATGCTTCAAGTGGTGGCGGATACGTCCGGCCTCGCACATGCCCGACGCCGACAAAATGACCTTCGGGGTGGGGTCGTCGTTCAGGTGGCGCGATTCCTCCACGCTCTCCGTCATGCGCAGGCCGTCGAACGAAAACATATGCGTCCCGTCCTTGACCAGTTTCATGGCGGCGTCGTCCAGATAGCCGTGCAAGTCGCCTTTGAAGATTTCGGTAGCGCGGTGGGCTAACGGGGAGTCAATATAGACTTCAAAGTTAGGTCTGCTCCGCACTTGGCGATTGTCCTTGATTTCGCGGATGAAGTAAAGTAACTCCTGCGTGCGTCCGACGGCGAACGACGGGATAATCAGATTCCCGCCGCGCCCCATGGTTTCATCGATAATCGCGGCTAGGTTGTCGCGGTAGTTCCACGCGTCGCTGTGGTCGCGGTCGCCGTAGGTGGATTCCATGACGACGTAATCGGCGCCGCGAATGCGCACGGGGGCGCGGATAATCGGCTGGTTGACGTTGCCCAAGTCGCCGGAAAATACGATACGTTTCTTGACGCCGTTTTCGGTCAGTTCCATGGCGATACAGGCCGAACCGAGCAGATGTCCGGCGTCGACAAACTCCACTTCCACGCCGTCGCACAAGTCGATAACCTGCCCGTATTCGCAAGTGGTCATATACTGCATGACGGCTTCGGCGTCGGCGTCGGTATAGAGCGGCTCTACGGGACGCATTCCCGAACGTTCCGCCTTACGGTTTTTCCATTCGGCGTCCTGCATTTGGATGTAGGCCGAATCCAAGAGCATGATTTCCAGCAACCGGGCCGTCACGCGTGTGGTAAGAATCCGGCCCCGAAAGCCCTGCTTGACCAACAGCGGCAAGCGTCCGGAGTGGTCAATATGGGCGTGGGTGATGAGGACATAATCAATGGTTGTGGGGTCAAAGGGAAATTCATGGTTCGAGATTTCGTCACGGCCCTGCTGTAAGCCGCAGTCAATGAGGATATTCTTCCCGTTGATTTCCAAGCCGTGACAGCTTCCGGTGACGCACTGGTCGGCGCCGTAGAAATGGAGTTTCATGGAAACGCGCCTCCTTTCCGCTTCCGCGTTCCGTACAAGGTATATGGTTCCGGTACTGTCTATTTTAGCGCATTTCTGTGGGAAACGCAAGGGGAAATTTTGTGCTACTTGTACAGAACGCGGTTTTGGAAAGGGAAATTTCCGGCGGCGTTTTGTGGAAATTGACGAAACCGGCGCGTTCCGTGATTTCCCCTCATCCGTCACGGCTTACGCCGTGCCACCTTCCCCCCAAGGGGGGAAGGCTTTTTGTCGCACCCCCGGAAAGTTTGCGCGGAAATGAAACGATTACGCTTGCAAGTTTGGCCTTCCCCCGTTTACGGGGGAAGGTGGCGCGCAGCGCCGGATGAGGGCAAGTTTTATCCGGCGCGGGGAACAGAGCGCACAGCGCCGCATTAGGGGAAGTTTTATTCCGCGCCTTACGCGAACAAGGTTTCGTCGCGTACCTCTCCCGTCGCCACGATATTCGTCGGCCCGGTCAAATATAAGCCCGTAATTTGATTCCCGGCGCGCTCCACGTCCATGTAAAGCGTTCCTCCGGTCATGTCGGCGCGGATACGCTTCCCGGACGCCCGTCCGCGCAACGTCAGAACCGACGCCACCGACGCCGTGCCCGTGCCGCAGGCGTAGGTGAAATCCTCCACGCCGCGTTCAAAGGTACGCTCGTAGAACGTATCCGGCCCCGTCAGCTCGTAAAAGTTCACGTTCGCTCCCTTCGGGAAGGACTGATGCCAGCGGAAAGCGCGTCCGAGTTCGCGTAAGGCGTTTTCGTCGGCGCCGCGCAGTCCGGGATATTCTATAACCGCGTGCGGAAGTCCGGGAACGCCTAACTCCACATACGCGCACGTCCACTTCCGACCGTCTAATTCCACGACGCGCTCCAAGTCCATCACAGACGGGTCATTCAGGCGCACTTTGTACTGACGTTTGTTCACGCGTTCGCCCGTGACCAGTCCGGCGGTCGTCTCTATCGTCTGACGCTCCCCGGCAAGGCCCGTCTCGTAACCGTACCGACAGACGCACCGCGCCCCGTTGCCGCACATCTCCCCCAGACTGCCGTCCGCGTTATAGAAGAGCATACGGAAATCGGCGTCCGTCGTCGGCGCGTCGATTATCATCAGTCCGTCGGCGCCTATCGAAAGATGTCGTTCGCATAACGTCCGCGCAAGGCGCGGGAAGTCGTCCGCGCTCAGACGCTCCTCCAGATTGTTCAGGATGATGAAGTCATTGCCCGCGCCGTTCATTTTCCAGAATCGCATATCGCCGCCTCCCTTACGCCTATTATACCATGCCGCCCGTCGCGGGGCAATGAAAAATTTCGGAAAATCCGCGAAAAAAACCTTGACAAACCGGAAAGACATTATATAATAGCGCCATCCCGTAACCGGGAGATGTCCCCTTGATATGGCCCCCCTAATAAGGGGGGCTGTTTGCGGGGATTCCGGCGACCCGGTAACGTCTAATGTCATGAACTTAAAGAGCGTTTTGAACCCCTCCCCCTGTCCCCCTCCCCTTTCAGGGGCGGGGGAACCGGACTTGAAAACGCTTTCCAGTCCCGGCAAGTCCCCCCTGAAAGGGGGGATTTAGGGGGGCTTCGTAAAGTTAATGACATTGGATAACATCCGGCTGGTATCGGACGCCCCTTTTTTATGACAATCAACCCACAACCCACAGGCGCGGACAGGGACAAGTATCCTGTCAAGTTCCGGCGCAGAGAGCCGCCGTCACGGTGCGAGGCGGCCCGGACTGACTGGAGAATATCACCCTTGAGCTTCCCGCTGAAACCGCCGCGAATCCGGCGTCAATCGGCTATCGGTCGCCAATTGACGTTTGACCGCCCATCGGACACGGAATCGCGGCGCGAGTAGGCCCGGACGCATGACGAGCGTTAGAGCGTCGGCCCGTCAGGGGATTTTACGCCGTCGGCGCGGAATCCGTTTCGCGGGCATGAGAGGCCGCCGCCGTGAGGCGTCGACAAACGGAGTGGTACCGCAGAGCGTAAACGACGCCCTGTCTCCTTTTATGATTCGGAGACGGGGCGTTTTCATATCGCCACAGGAGGAATGAACATGGACTACAACAAGACCATCAATCTGCCGAAAACCGAATTTCCCATGCGGGCCGGACTGCCCAAACGCGAGCCGCAAATGCTGGAGCGTTGGAAAAAAATTGACGTGTACAACACGCTCTTGAAAAAGAATGAGGGCAAGCCGCGTTTCAGTCTGCACGACGGCCCGCCCTTCTCCAACGGCGCCCTGCATATGGGTCACGCGCTCAATAAGTCCCTGAAAGATATTATCATCCGTTCCAAGGCCATGAGCGGCTATTACACGCCCTATATCCCCGGCTGGGACAACCACGGCATGCCCATTGAATCCGCGATTATCAAACAGAACCGCCTCAACCGCAAGGCGATGAGCGTACCGGAATTTCGCTCGGCCTGTCACGAGTTCGCCGCGCATTACGTGGACGTGCAGAGCGAAGGCTTCCAGAGAATGGGCGTTATCGGCGACTGGGAACACCCCTATTTGACGATGTCGCCCGGGTTCGAGGCGGAGGAGGTCAAGGTATTCGGGGAGATGTACCGCAAGGGCTATATCTACAAGGGGTTAAAGCCCGTCTACTGGTGCCCGAACGACGAAACCGCCTTAGCGGAGGCCGAGATTGAGTATCAGGACGACCCCTGCACGACGGTCTATGTCAAGTTCCCCATGAATGACGATTTGGGCAAACTCCCCGGCATGGACAAGTCGAAACTCTTCTTTGTGATTTGGACGACGACTATCTGGACGCTTCCGGGTAACCTCGCTATCGCGCTTCACCCGTCGGAGACTTACGCGCTCGTCAAGGCCGGCAACGGAGAGACTTATATCATGGCGGAGGCGCTGGTCGAAAAGGTCATGGGCGTGGCGGGTATCGACGAGTACAGCGTCACGGAAACGCATCCGGGAGCGTTCTTTGAGAATATGCTCGCCGACCATCCGTTTTTGCCGAAAACGTCGCGTCTCTTGCTGGCCGACTACGTGACCATGGATTCCGGTACCGGCTGCGTGCACACGGCCCCCGGATTCGGCGCCGACGACTATCAGACCTGTCGCCGCTACGGGATGGAAATGGTGGTGCCCGTGGACGACCAAGGACGCCATACCGAGTACGCCGGGAAGTACGCCGGACTGTCTACGGAGGAATCCAACCCCGTGATTCTCGCCGACATGAAGGAAAGCGGCATGCTGTTCGCGTCGGAAGAGATTGTGCATAGCTATCCGCACTGCTGGCGTTGTAAAGGGCCTATCATTTTCCGCGCTACGCCGCAATGGTTCTGCTCCGTGGACGCGTTCAAGGAGGAGGCCTGCGACGCCTGCGATAGCGTCCGCTGGGTGCCCGAGTGGGGTATTGAGCGCATGAAGGCCATGATTCGGGAGCGTTCCGACTGGTGCATTTCGCGTCAAAGAAAGTGGGGCCTGCCGATTCCGGTCTTTTACTGCCGCGACTGCGGGAAACCCGTCTGTACGCCCGAAACGATTGCCGCCGTTTCCGCGCTGTTCGAGAAGGAAGGCTCCAACGCGTGGTTTGAGCGCGACGCCGCCGACATTCTCCCGCAAGGCTTCGCCTGTCCGCACTGCGGCGGCTCCACCGGATTTGACCAAGAGGAAGATACCCTTGACGGCTGGTTCGATTCCGGCTCCACGCATTTCGCCTCCATGAAACGCGACCAAGGCTTCTGGCCCGCCGACATGTATCTGGAAGGCCTTGACCAGTACCGCGGCTGGTTCCAGTCGTCCCTGCTGACGGCTGTCGGGGCGTTCGGCAACGGCGCGCCCTTCAAAGAATGCGTCACGCACGGCTGGACGGTCGACGGCGAAGGGAAGGCTATGCACAAGTCCCTCGGGAACGGCATGGACCCCTACGAGATTTTCAACAAGTACGGCGCGGACTTACTGCGTCTGTGGGCCGCGTCCGCCGATTATCATGCCGACGTGCGTTGCTCCGACGCGATTTTCAAGCAGTTGTCGCAAAACTACCTGAAATTCCGCAATACGGCGCGGTACTGTCTGGGCAATCTGGACGGCTTCAACCCCGACAACCTCACGCCGCCCGACAAAATGCAAGCCCTTGACCGCTGGGCCGTGACAAAACTCAACGCTTTAATGGAACGTTGCGAACAGGCCTATAACGATTACGAGTTCCTTGTCATTACCCACGCCGTGAATGATTTCTGCGTCGTGGACATGAGCAACTTCTACCTTGACATCATCAAAGACCGTCTCTACTGCGAAGACCGGGACGGCGAAGCGCGGCGTAGCGCCCAAACCGCGCTGTATCTGATTCTCGACACGCTCACAAAGATTATGGCGCCGATTGTCTGCTTTACCGCCGACGAAATCTGGCAGGCCATGCCGCACAAGTCCGCCGACGATACGGAGAACGTCGTGTTCAACGACCGCAACCGCCCGTTTACGGCTTACGCGCTTTCCGACGCCGATATGACGGGCTGGGGCGTTGCGGTTCAACTGCGCGACGGCGTCAACGCCGCGCTGGAGACCGCCCGCGCCGCCAAAAAGATTGGCAAGGCGTTAGAGGCGAATGTTGTCTTAGCGCGGGGCGGCGGCGCGGACAACCTCGCCGAGACGCTAAAGCGGTTCACGCTTGACGAACTGGCGGATTTGTTCATCGTCTCCGGCGTGCGCGTGTCGGACGACGCGGCGCTGTACGAGAGCGGCGCCGAAACGCCCGTGGACGGCGTGCGGGTCGTCGTGGAATCCGCCGACGGCGCCAAGTGCGAACGTTGCTGGAAACAACTCCCGACAGTCGGAAGCGTCGCGGCGTATCCGACGTTATGCCCGCGTTGCGCGGCGGTTATCGCTAGAATGGAAGCCTGAGCGCGAAAGTATCCCCTCCGATTCCAAAAAGACGCCCCTCCCGCGCCTAACGGGAGAGGCGTTATTGTTTACTCGTCCAAGAAGGCCATTTTTAAAATACGCATAAACATTTGTCCGTAGGTGACGCGGGGCACGTCGGACGCGGTCAAGAGCGGAATTTCCGCGACGAGTTCATCTCCGGCGTAAGCGGTCAGCGTCCCGACGCGCTCCCCGCGCTCCACGGGGGCCGTCAGCGTCTCCTCTAACGTCACTTCCTGACGCAACGCCGCCGCCTTGTCCTTGTCCAGCAACAGTAAGCAACTCCCGTCCGGCTCGACTTCCACGGCGTCCGCGGCGCCTAACTTGACGGGTATCGGCGGCGGGGGCGTTTCCGGCTCAATCGAACGCAAAGCGTAGTGCGAAAAGCCGTAGCTTAACAGCGTCCGGGCGTCCTGAAAGCGCGTCTGCGACGTTTCGCCCTTTAGAATAACCGCTATCAACTCCATACCGTCGCGTTCGGCGGTGGCGGATAAGCAGTAACGGGCGTTCGCGGTGGACCCGGTTTTCAGCCCCGTCGCGCCGTCGAACGTGCGCAGAAGTTTGTTTGTGTTCACCAAAACGGAAGTCCCGCCGCGCAGACTGTCCATCCAGATAGTCGTAAACTTGCGGATGTCGGGATGATTCAAGATTAACTCGCGGCTCATAAGCGCGATGTCATAGGCGGACGTGACGTGCCCGACGGCGGGAAGTCCTGTCGCGTTCTGGAATGTCGTATCGTTCATGCCTAATTCCTTGGCGCGGCGGTTCATGCGCTCTACAAACGCCTCCTCGCTTCCGGCAAGGTGTTCGCCCAACGCGACCGCGCAGTCGTTCGCCGATACCACGCAGACGGCTTTCAGCATTTCCTCCACGGTCATTTGTTCGTTCTCGCGTAACCAAATCTGGCTTCCGCCCATGGAACTGGCGTGCGCGGACGCCGTCACGACGCTGTCATAGGACAACACGCCGCTGTCAATGGCCTCCATGGTCAGCAGAATCGTCATGACTTTGGTCACGCTGGCGGGTTCGCGTTGCGTGTGCTCGTCCTTGGCGTATAAGATGGCGCCGGTCTCCTTCTCCATGAGGATGACGGACGGCGCGTTAATATCCAGCGCGGCGGCCTCGGCGGTGGCGGCGACGGTCGGCAAAATCCCGGTTGCGTCCGGCGCGGATTCCGTCGCGGACGACGTAGCCGTTATCCCGCATAGCGATACGATTATCATCAGTACGGCAAGCGGTTTTTTCATACCCTTTCCCCCTATCGCATAACGCCCACAGCGGGCGTTTTTAACATTCGGGGAAAGTTTGTGGAAAATTTCCGGCTTTATGCGTTCCGGCGCGGAGAAATCGCCGTCAGGCGTCAAGGCCTCGCAACGGACGGACGGCAAAAGGCGCGTCAGGCGTCGGGGGCGGACTGTTTCACGGCGGCCTCCAGCGCGGCGCGTACCGCGCCCGTCGGCGCCGGACGGTTGTTTTTCGCTATCAGTTCCGCAATGCGGACTTTCGCCCCTTCCATCTCCTCCCGGAACATCGACGCCGATACCCGCAACGCCCCGTGCCCTAATATAATCAACTGTTCGGGACCGTCGGAAGTCGCCACCCGGACGCGGTTTTCTTTCGACAATTCGTAGCTGGCCCGTTCAATATACGCGTCGGCGGTCTCCGCCTCTTTTGTGTAGACCACGTGAATATTGTTGTAGACTTCATGCGAACCGGGATTGCCTTTCACCTTGTAGGCGTCAAACACGGCGATTACGACGCAGTCCCTCATGGACTGGTAGTCGCAGAGGGAATCGCACAGGATTTTGCGGGCGGCGTCGAGATTTTCCAGCGCGACGCCTTTCAAATCCTCCCACGCGAAAATGATGTTGTAGCCGTCCACAAGCAAATATTCCGGTCCTGACGGCTGGCGCGGAATCCTGATTTTTTC
>JAFSOM010000435.1 GCA_017447005.1 Oscillibacter sp. | reverse complement strand
GCACGATGGAAGTATTCCGGCCCGACTACTATAAACTCAGCAGTGAGGAGAACATCAAGACGGCGGCGGAACGTACCCGCGCCCATGTCGCAAAATACTGGGGCTGATTCCCGCCGTCCTGTTCGCGCCTTGGAAGCCGTCATGCGCCGCAAGAGACGCGTAACTGTCCCCGTCTCCTTCATATATCCGTTTTTAAATTAGCGCATATGAGGGACGCCCCTAAGGCCCCGAACCGCCGCTTTCGTGGGCGGTCGAACGCGCCTGACGGCGTGGCTTTTCCCTCCCTTCGGTCACTGTTCCGGCACATTCGCGCCGGAACTTTTTCTGTGTAGCGAGAAAATGAGAGCGCTAGAAAGCGGAATCCGCTATCCGTTGCGCGGACGGGAAAACCCGGCGCGGCGCGTTACAGCAGGGGCGCAAACAGGCGAATGACGGACATACCGAACGTCTTGACGGGGCCGAATGTGCTTTCCCGCTCCGTCATTTCGTGGGAACGCGACAGCGCGTCCAGATAATCGCGCTTGATGTCGGCGATTTTCTCCGAGCCGTACAGATACGCGCCGTTCTCAAAGTGCAGGTACAGACTGCGATAGTCCAGATTGACCGTGCCTACGGTGGCGATTTGGTCGTCGCATACGAAAACTTTGGCGTGTACGAAACCGGGCGTATATTCGTAAACTTTGACGCCGCCCAGAATCAGACCCTTGTAGAAAGAGCGCGTCACGTTCCAGACAAGTTTTTTATCGGGAACGCCGGGGGTTAAAATCCGCACGTCCACGCCGCGCCGCGCCGCTAAAATCAAGGCGTTCGTCATTTCCGTGTCGATAATCAGATAGGGCGTACAAATATAGCAGTAGTCGTTGGCCTGATTGAGAATGTCAAGGTAAATATTCTGCGCGACGATTTCCGCGCCAAACGGCGTTTCCCCGTAAAGGGCGATATAGCCGTCCGTCGTTTCGGACGCGGGCGCGGACGCCGCCCGGAATTTCGTAAAGTCATCGTCCTCCTTGCGGAGCGCGTTCCAGTGCGTGAGGAACATCACGGTAAACGACCATACGGCCTCCCCTTTCACGCGGATAACATTGTCTTTCCAGTGACCGTAGGGGGAATTGACGTTGATGTACTCGTCGGCGAGATTGACGCCGCCCGAAAAGGCCGTCTTTCCGTCAATCACCATAATTTTCCGGTGGTCTCGATGGTTCATCACCGCGTTCAGCACGGGGCTGATACGGTTGAACGACACGCATTTGACGCCCTTCTTTTCCAGACGCTTCGCGTATCCCGCCGAGAGCGTCATAAAGGACCCCATATCGTCGTACATCACGCGCACGTCCAAACCCTGCGCGGCTTTCTCCTCCAGAATTTCCAGAATGCCGTCCCACATTTTCCCTTCTGTGATGATGAAGTATTCCAGAAAAATGAAATGTTCGGCCTTGCGCAGTTCCTCCAACATGACCGGATACCCGGTTTCGCCGAGGCCGTAGTAGTCAAATCCGGCGTTGCGGTAGAAAGGAAATCCGGCGCTGTCGGCGATATAGCGGAACTGTCCGCGCAGGGCGGGGGCGCTCAGTTTCATTTCATACAGGACTTCCGGGTTCTGTTCGTAGTAATGGCGGGAATCGGCTGTGGATTTCACCAGATTCCAAACTGTCCGGTTTAAAATCAGGTTGGCGCCGAGAAACAGGTACATGAACGTCCCCGGCACGGGAAACAGGATGATGAGCAGTATCCACATCAAATCGGACGACAAATGCCGGCTTGTGCGGATGATTTGCAGAACGATTACGACGCTGAACAGACGCAGTACGCCCTCAATCCACGCCAGATGTCCGGCGAAATTCCGGGCAAGACCTGTCAGCAGAATGATTTCCATGAGAACCATGAGAACCATATACACGGCGCGATTAGTCAGGAGTTTCAAAATTTTCATCGTCGTTCCTCCATTAAGAAGTGTTGAGAGAACAAGGAAATTACGTCACGTCCGGGAGCGCATCGTAATTCCTTGTCCATCGGCGTCAAGTGATTGCGGGACTTTTTTCAAAATCGCCCCAATTCCAGACAAGATACCGGAGACCGCGCTATTCGATTACTCTTTCAGACTGCCCTTACGAATGTTCTCCTGAATGATTTGGTCAGTCACTTCAAACAGCCTTTCCGAACCGAGGCGCGTACCGCTTTGACGCCGATAAACCTGACTTGCCGATACGCCGTGCTCTTTCCAGTCCCCGCCCCCGTTGCTGTTGTTCAAAATAAGCGGTTGCAGGTTGTCCATCGCGTGGGCGTATTCGGCCTCCGGCGTTTGGAACGCTTCAAACTCGTCGAACAGAGCAATCAGTTC
>JAFSOM010000434.1 GCA_017447005.1 Oscillibacter sp. | reverse complement strand
CTGAAACGCGACGCGGTGTCGAAACAGCCGCTTGCGGACGCGGAGTTTACCGTCACGACAGCGGACGGGACGCGCCTTGGCGATAACAACGGCCTGTTTATTACGGACGCGGACGGAACCGCGACCGTGACGGACTTACAGCCCAATTCAGCGGTAATCGTAGCGGAGAGTTCCTCTCCCGCTGGCTACGTGATGAACGCGACGCCGAAAAGCGTTATCGTTCGGAGCGGAACGCTCAACAGTCTGGTGTTCGACGATGAGCCGAAAACTACGCTGATTGTTCACAAAGGACAGAAAAGTTATAGGCTTGCATTTTTGATTTGATTTTCTGCACTATTTTCACAAAACAAGAAAGAAAATCAAATTTTTAACCATGAATAAAATAGCCCTCTAATTTTCTTGGCGCACATTAGACGCACAACGACGCAAAACCGACAGGGAAAAGCGTCCCTGCCGGTCAATTTCGCGTGGATTCCGTCGCCTTGTGTCATGCCCTCACCGGACGCCGCTTTTGGCGCCGGACTTGTAGACGATGGCTCCGATAATATTCGAGTTTTCCTTGTCGGCCTGATTCAGCATATGCGCGTAGATGTTCAGGGTAGTTGTGGTTTTCGCGTGGCCCAGACGCTTACTCACGCTTACAATGTCCTGTCCGCTTTCGATGAGAAGGGACGCTAAGGAGTGGCGCAGCGTGTGAGGATGGAAGCGGGGGAGGTTATGACGGATACAGAAATTTCTTACCCAGCTTGTGATAGCGTTCGGGGAAAGCGGGGCGCCATCATTCCGTGTGAACACGTAATTTTCGGTTCCCTGCCATGCGTCGCCCAAAGCAAGGCAACGCTCCACCTGCTGGAATTGGTATCGCCGGAGAAGCTGTAGCGTTTCCTGCGGCAGTGTGAGGTTACGCGCCTGATTGGTTTTGGTGGGTCCGTAGAACAACTTCCCGTCATGGAAAACCACTCCGGCGTCAATGCGGACGCTTCCGGTTTTGAAGTCCACCTTATCCCAGCGGAGGGCGGCGGCTTCCCCGCGACGGCAACCGCTGACAAGAAGGAAGTGTATGACCGCCTGCCATTTGAGCGGCTCCGTTTCCAGCGCTTCAAGAATCCGTTCAATGTCCTCCGCTTCCAGATGTTCCGCCTCTTTGCGCGTGACTTTCGGCGGGACTGCCCTGCTTGCGGGGTTAAAGGGAATCAGCCCTTCCCGGACGGCGTTTGACAGCACGGCGGAGATGATTTCATGATAGGCGCGGATGGTGGACGGCGAAAGGCACGGCACGTCTTTCAGGTCGAATGCGTCCTCCAGCTTCATTCCGATGACGGCGCATAACTTCCTTGCGGAATCTTCCGAAACGTGGCGCGTGATGGAATGTAGAACAGTGCTTTCCGCTACCCCGGCTTCTTTGGCGATGTCGTCCTGCCGCAAGCCCTTCATAGCTTCCGCGTAGGCCGGACGCGGGTATGCGCTGCGGAGTTTCGCGCTAATGCCTGTCTCCGCAAGATTCGCGTAGAACAGGTTCAGATGTTGCGGGCGGATGTCCTGTAGCTTCAGGTGTCCGATAGCGGCGTTAATGCGCGTGAGATGTTCGTTGTAGTAGTCCAGCGTCCGCAGGTGCGCTCCTTCCGTCCGCTTGCACTCCATGACGTAGGCGGCGTACTGCTGGAAGGTCTGGCGGTCGTCGGGACGAAGGCCGAGGTCAATTTGTCGTTCAAACTCGACTGCGGCGCGTTGAAGGGCTTTTTCCGTCTGACGCGCCGTCATGCCGGGTTCCGGCTTCCACGTCATGAAATGGCGGATTTGCTTTCCGGCAGTGTCGCGGCCTTTCGTGACGGTGATTTTGTAGCTGACGCCGCGTTTGCCCTCAATTTTTCGGATATTCGCCATAAAATTTCCTCCTTGACCGCGCCGCGCCTCTCTGGTACAATAGAGAGCGTAGCGGGATGATTCTTTTGGTTGGTTTCGTTCGCTATTCGCCGCTTCCGGCGTAACCGCGCCGGAGGCGGCCTTTTTTGTGCGCTATGCTGTGCTAACCTCTGCTAAGGTCAGCTTTGACAGCCAACTACAACTACAACAGCAACTACAACTACAAATTATATATAGAAGGGAAACGCCTGTTGGCGGTTCCCTTTTTTTGCCGCTTTTGAGTGGGGTTCAAATTCTTGTGCCGTCAGGAAATACGAAATGTTCTTCAATCTCGTATTCTGCGCCAAGAATTTCCGCGATTTGTTCCATGTCGGCGCGTTTAAGTGAACCGCGTTTTAGTTTGTGTGACAAATTCTGCACACTGGTACCCATTTTAGCGGCAAGTTGTCTTAATGACATCAGTTTATAACCGATTGCCGCTCTTACTAATCTTTCTTGCATTACTATTACCTCCCTAAGTTGACATTGTACACTATTGCACATAAAAAGTCAAGTCTTTTTGTTGAGAATGAATAATTGACAATGACAATTAAAAAGTATACAATGACTGTCAAAGAGGTGAAGAATATGACTATTAAAGACATATCTGACATGGTGAAACTCCTTAGCGGCATGACCGACGAGGAGATGAAAAATCTGGCGTTTTTCGCCGCAGGCATGTTGTGCGGGCTTACCGTACTGGAACCACGTTATGAGGACGCGGAGAACCAATAGGAGGTTTTTTCATGGAAACGAAAGCGATGTGTGAAGCCATGCTGGCGCGCTACCGCAAGGAACAGGCGCGTTTGGCTCGCTGTGAACAGCGCGTAGCGGAACTGAAAGCGGAGGGCGTGTCCGGGAACCGCCTTAGCTCCGCCAAAAATCAGGTCTGGAAGCGGAAAACGCTTCTGCGCGGTATGCGGAGCATGGCGAACGCTGTCGGGCTGGATTTGCCCGCCCTCTAAAGGGAGGCGGGAACATGAGCGCGGAAACGAAACTGTCCCTTCTGCTGGAAGCGATGGCGGCGGAAGCGCGGGAACGGGAAGCGCGGGAAGAGGCGGCGGAATCCTCCGGGGAGCGGGAAGTAGGGACGCGGGAACGCGACGCGCCCTCTGTGCGGCATATGCGCACGATAGACGCGGCGTGGAAGCACGTCAAGGAGACTGACCCCGACACGAGCCTTACGAAATCGGCGCTCCGGCGTCTGGTTATCTCCGAGACGATTCCGCACACGCGGATAGGGACGAAGTATCTGGTATGCCTTGAAACGCTGGACGCGTATTTGACGGGACAGCTTGAAGCGAAGCCCACGGAAGCGGAGACTGTCGGCGGCATTCGGAGATTGGAGGCGCGGCCTTGATGGATAAGGAGCGACCCGGAATTATGATTTATTTCGACGTTTTACCCGCCGTCGAGCGTCTTTCCAAAGAAAACGCGGGGATTCTCCTTCAGGCAATGCTCCGGTATGGCAAATACGGGACAATTCCCGATTTCGGCGATTCGGAAGGCCTCAATATTGCGTGGAGTTTCGTTAAACAGGCGATTGACCGTGATAACGAGCGATACGCGGGTCGAATCCTGCGCCAAACTTACGGCGGCTATAAGCGCGAAATGCAACGCCGGAACGAGGAGCCGTTGCCCTTTGAGGAATGGTATCAGCAAATCTATCTCCCGTCGCTGGAACCGGGCGAGGAGCCGCCCTTGCCGCCGCCTTTACCGGAGGTAGAGCCGTCAGGCGGTGGAAAACGGCGCGGCGGCGGTCAACGGTTCGTCCCGCCCACGGTGGAGGAAGTCCGGGCCTACTGCGTGGAACGGCGCAACGGCGTTGACCCGGAAGCGTTCATTGACTTCTACGCATCCAAGGGATGGCGCGTCGGCAATCAGTCGATGAAGGACTGGAAAGCCTGCGTCCGAACGTGGGAGCGTCGCAATGGAGGTCAGCGCGGCGGCGGTCAAAATGGCGGCGGCGTTCCGTTCGAGTATAACCCCGGCGATATGACCGGAAGCCTGTGAGGGAGGTTTGATATGGACGATATGAAGAGAGCGATTGAGGGCATTGCGCAAAGAGCCGCCGCCGCGAACGCGCCCAAAGAGGGCGATTATATGGGCGACGATGGGTTGCTTTACTGCGGCGTCTGCCATACGCCGAAGCAATGCGTTCTGGAGCTTTATAGCAAGCCGCGTAAAATGCCGTGCGCCTGCAAATGCAAGGCGCGGGAGGCGTTAGAGGCGGCGAAAAGGGAGGCGGCGGAGCGGGCCGAACGTCTGCGGAGGCGTTGCGGCGTGTCCCCGGACTGGACTTTCGCGGCGGCGGGACGCTCTAAAGCCTTGGACGCCTGCAAGCGTTACGCCGACCGCTGGGATGAGATGAGGGAAAAAAATGCTACCTGAGCGGATGGATTGCAAAGGCAGTCAAAGTGGAGTATGCTAAAGGAACCTCAAAAGAGGATTTCAAGGACGGAAAGAGGATGAGCGTATGCGTCTGCGTTTTACAGCGGAGATGATTGACGATAACGGGGCGCGGGTTTCCATGCCGATAGAGGTAGAAACGACGGTTCCAAATCCGGAGGAATACGGCGACAAAAGCCGTTTCTACGAGATATTCGACCAATATTAAAAAGCGGCGCTGGAAGCGCGCAATCAGG
>JAFSOM010000433.1 GCA_017447005.1 Oscillibacter sp. | reverse complement strand
CTCTGGGACGCGTCCGGTATCCGTTTCCGGCTTTGCGACGGGCTTTCGGGCATTCGCGCAAACGAGGCGGATACTGTTGTAATCGCCGGACTTGGCGGGGAGAATATCGCCGCGATTCTGCAAAAGGCCCCGTGGACGCGGGACGGCAAGCATACGCTGTTACTGCAACCCATGACGCGGGCGGAAGTCTTGCGGCGCTTTCTGGCGGAGAACGGTTACGCAATCCGGCGGGAGGCCTTGGTACGCGAACGCGATATTTTATATCCGGTCATGGAGGCGCACGGCGGGGAAATGCGCCTGACGCGTGGGCAATGTTACGGCGGCGCGAAGCTGTCGCGTGACCCGCTGGGCGACCGATACTTAATTGAAAAGATACTCCGGTTACAGAACGCGTTAGCGGGAATCAACCGGGGAATGCGCAACGCGTCAGCGGCGAACCGCGCCGAAAAAACGGGCGACGAACGACGCGCCGACGCGGACAAAGCGGAGGAGTTACGGGAGATTCTCACGGAACTTTTCGCGATGAGGGAGGAATGGCGTCATGCCAACCGTCCGGGAGATTGAAGCGTATTTGTATGAATTGGCCCCGAAAGCGCTGGCGATGGACTGGGATAATGTCGGGCAACTGTTAGGCGACCCGGAACAGGAAGTCAAACGCGTACTGGTAGCGCTGGACATTACGGAAGCGGTGGCGGATGAGGCGTTAGAGGGCGGCTGTGAATTGATAGTAGCCCATCATCCGGTGATGAACTGCCGCTGGCATCCGGTGCAGAGTGTGCGTAGAGATACGCCGCAAGGACGGCTTTTCATGAAACTGTTATGCGGCGGCGCGGCGTGTATCTGTATGCACACGAACTTGGACGCGGCGACGGGGGGCGTCAACGACTGTTTGGCGCAAGCGTTAGGACTGCGCGAAACGGAGCTTTTGCCGGACAGTGACGGCGTCTGCCGTATGGGGACGTTGCCCGAGGTGATGTCGTTACGGGACTTTGCGCGGATGGCGTCCAAGGCGTTAGGCGGCCATACGGTGCGTTACGCCGACGCGGGGAAGCGCGTTTACCGGGTAGCGGTAGGCGGCGGGGCCTGCGGGGAGTACGCGGACGCCGCGATAAAGGCGGGGTGCGACACGTTTCTGACGGCGGATATAAAATATCACGCGTTTCTTGACGCGGCGGCGGCGGGATTGAATCTGCTCGACGCCGGACATTTTCCGACGGAAGACCCGGTTTGCGAAACGTTAGTCACGCGTCTGCGCGAAGCGTTCCCGGATTTACGCGTATGGAAATCGGCGCGTCACCGGGATGTCATACGCTATGAGCTTGCGGAACGTTGACAGGCGGAAAATAACCTGTGCGTTTGCAAATGGTACTCCCTAAATCCCAATGTCATTTACTTTACGCGTACCCCCCCTAAATCCCCCCTTTCAGGGGGGACTTACGAAACCTGAAAGCGCTTTCAAACATCGTTCCCCCGCCCCTGAAAGGGGAGGGGGACAGGGGAGGGGTTTTCATGTTCAAATCCACAAGTCAGTAAAACGCAGGAGGAGATTTTATGTCGGGACATTCCAAGTGGCATAACATTCAAAAGACGAAAGGCGCGGCGGACGCGAAACGCTCCGCGGCGTTTACGAAAATAGCCAAGGAAATTATCGTGGCGGTCAAAGAGGGCGGCGGCTCCGGCGACCCCAACAACAATTCCCGCCTTGCGACGGTTATCGCCAAGGCGAAAGCGGTCAATATGCCCAACGATAACATCAAGCGCACGATTGATAAGGCCTTAGGCGCGGGAAGCACGGAGAATTTCGAGTCCGTCACCTATGAGGGGTACGGCCCCGGCGGCGTGGCGGTCATCGTGGAGGCCCTCACCGATAACCGACAGCGTACCGCCCCGGAAGTGCGCCACGCGTTCGACAAGTGCAACGGCAATCTGGGCGCGATTGGCTGCGTAAGCTGGTCGTTTGACCGCAAAGGCGTGATTGTCATCGACAACGAGGACGGCGATTTCGACGAGGACGCCGTCATGGAAGACGCGCTGGAGGCGGGCGCGGAGGATTTCGAGGCCGACGGCCCCGCGCTGGAAATTACCACTGACCCGGATTCCTTCAACGACGTGGTGAAAGCCTTGGAGGAAAAAGGCTATACGTTCGTGACGGCGGAAGTGGAGATGGTGCCGCAAAATTATATTACGCTGTCCGGCGAGGGCGACATCAAGAATATGGAAAAGCTCATTGACATGCTGGAAGGCAACGACGACGTGCAAAACGTCTGGCATAACTGGGACACCGATTGATTCCGCCTAAGCCTTCCATGACGGGACGACAAAATAACGCGTCAGGGAAGCGATTCCCCGGCGCGTTTATACGTACCGCTCCGCGCTTACAAGGGCCGTTTGCGATTTGTTCCAGTATCGAAAGGAAAACGCCGCGTTCGTTCCCGCATTCCTGAAAGGGGATTGCGATAAAATATCCGGTCAAGCGCGTTTGCCGTAAGGAACGTTGGGCGGCGGTTGCGCGATTCCTCATAATTCTCGAAAAAACCTCTTGACAAAGCGTTCCTTGTTTGATATAATCCCTCATGCTTGAAATACAGCGATATGGCGGCATAGCTCAGTTGGCTAGAGCGCACGGTTCATACCCGTAAGGTCCCCGGTTCAAATCCAGGTGCCGCTACCAGATTCCGTAAGGCGTTGACGTTTTGCGGAAGATTCCACGCTTGTGGCCCGTTGGTCAAGTGGTTAAGACACGGCCCTTTCACGGCTGTAACATGGGTTCGAATCCCGTACGGGTCACCAATACGCATGACGAAACGCTACTGTTTATGCGGTAGCGTTTCCTACGGAGGCTTAGCTCAGCTGGTTAGAGCGCCTGCTTCACACGCAGGAGGTCACTGGTTCGAGTCCAGTAGTCTCCACCAGAAAAGTTCCGGAAATTGACCGAAAACGGTT
>JAFSOM010000432.1 GCA_017447005.1 Oscillibacter sp. | reverse complement strand
GTCCACGAGCCGTCGGGGTTACGGGTCGTGCGGTCGCGGTCGATACGTACGGTAACGTCGGCGTCCAGCACGGCAACGCCAAGCCGGGACTCCATTTCGCGGACGCGTTCGGCCCGCAACGCGTTATTTCCGGAGACAGCCGCGCTCATATCCGGCGCGTCGTCGGCGGACATGAGGCGCATATCGCCGCGATAGGCCGCCTCCCGGGCGTCGAAGTAGGCCGACAGCGCCGCCTCCGCGCCGTCGTCGCCTAACAGTTTCACATCGTCCGATTGTCCGAAGGTCAGCGCCGCCATTTCGTGACAGTTCAGCGGCGCGACGCCTTGAAATTCCGCCGCCGCCAGCGTCGCGCAACACAGCGCCGCCAGACAGAACAGCGTCAAAATACGTGTCCATCGTTTCATCACTCTCAACCTCCTTGAAGAGCGTTACGCGGTCAAATCAGGGTTTACGGGTCAGTTTCGCGTTACAGCGGCTCAGAAAACGCTCCTGATGAATGATAGCGCGGGTATGCGTTCCGGCGCTGACGGGGCCGCATTCGTCCCAAGCCCGCAACGCGAAATTCACCAGCTTTCCGTTTTCCGATACCGACACAATCTCCGCCTCCGCCGTGACGGTCATGCCGACGGGCGTCGGGGCGTCGTGGCTGATGTCAATATGCGTTCCCACGCTTCCCTGTCCGTCCTCTAAAAAGCCTTGCAGGGCCGTCATCGCGGCGTTCTCCATCAGCGCGGCGAGGTACGGCGTGCCATAGACCGGAAGCGAACCCGAGCCAATATTCTGCGCGGTCAACTGTTCCGTGACTTCCTGACTGAGCTGACATTTGGTTCCAATATAAATCATAGCGTCTCCTGTTCTTGTGCGGTATGTCAGGCGTCGCCCGTTTTTGCGCGGTACGCCACGGTGCGACGCATTGACGCGGCGGCGCGTTCAGAAGAGCGTAATTTGACTGGTATCCGCCATTCCCGCGAACGCGCCTAAGCCTTTTAACTGTTCGATATGCGTCTTGGAAAGTTTCGTACAGCAAAGCGAAAACTCCTCCACGGACACGAAGGTTTTGCCCTCGCGTTTCTCTACCGTATCCAGCGCCGCCGCCTCGCCCAGTCCGTGCACGGAGATGAACGGCGGCAACAGGCCGTTTTCCGTAATCAGAAACTTGGTGGCGTCGGAGCGGTAAATATCAATGGTGTCGAAGTGGAAGCCGCGCAGATAAAACTCATAACAGACTTCCAGCGTGGTAAGCAGATTTTGTTCCACGGCGGCGGCGTCCTTTTTGTTCTCAATCTCGCGGATTTTGCGCTTGACCGCCTCCATGCCCGCGCAACAGTATTCCGCGTCGAAGGCTTTCGCCCGTACCGTGAAGAACGTCGCGTAGAACGCCAGCGGCTTGTGAACCTTGTACCACGCGATACGGAACGCCATCATGACGTAGGCCACGGCGTGCGCTTTCGGGAACAGATAGCCGATTTTGGCAAGGGATTCAATATACCACTCGGGCACGTCATGCGCTCTCATGGCCTCTTCCCAGCCCTCATCGAAGCCGCCCTTCTTGACCTTGCCTTTCCGCACTTTCTCCATGATTTTAAAGGACATTTTCGGGTCAAGGCCCTTGGAAATCAGGTAAAGCATAATGTCGTCACGACAGCCCACCGTATCGTTGACGCCCGCGACTTTGTTCACAATCAGTTCCCGTGCGTTTCCAATCCATACGTCCGTACCGTGGGAGAAGCCCGACAGCCGCACGAGCGTGTTAAAATCTTTCGGCTGCGTGTCGATGAGCATTTGTCTTGTAAAGCGGGTGTTAAACTCCGGAATCGCTACCGCCCCGGTCGGGCCGAGAATCTCGTCGTTCTCGTAGCCTAACACCTTACTGCTGATGAAAATCGATTTGGTATCCGCGTCGTCAAGCGGGATTGTCTGCGGGTCGACGCCCGTCAAGTCCTGCATCATGCGAACCATGGTAGGGTCGTCGTGTCCGAGCATGTCCAGCTTGAGAATGTTCGCTTCCATACAGTGATACTCGAAATGGGTGGTGATAATATCGGTGTCCGTGGCGTCGGCGGGACGCTGTACCGGACAAAAGTCCTCAATATCCTTGTCGTCGGGCACGACTACCAATCCGCCGGGGTGCTGTCCGGTGGTACGCCGTACCCCCACGCAACCCATGGCGAGACGTTTCTTTTCGGCGTTACAGGCCTCTAGCCCGTTCTCCTCCAGATACTTCAGCACGAACCCGAACGCGGTCTTATCGGCCAACGTGCCAATCGTACCGGCGCGGAATACCTGCGTCTCGCCGAACATCTCGATAGCGTGACGGTGGGCGCGGGCCTGATATTCGCCGGAAAAGTTGAGGTCAATGTCGGGGACTTTGCCGCCGCCGTAGCCTAGGAACGTCTCAAAGGGGATGTCGAAGCCGTCCTTGATATAGTGCGTTCCGCACACGGGGCAATCCTTGTCGGGCATGTCCGCGCCGCAACCGTAAGACCCGTCGGTGATAAATTCGCTGTTTTTGCAATTCGGACAACGGTAATGGGGCGGGAGCGAGTTGACCTCCGTAATGCCGGACATGTACGCCGCCAGCGACGAGCCGACGCTTCCCCGCGAACCGACCAAGTAGCCGTTTTCCAGCGAACGCTGTACGAGTTTCTGCGCCGACATGTAAACCACGTCGTACTTGCCCAGTATGCCGCCTAACTCGACGTTGAGACGGTCGGTAATCAATTGCGGCGGGTTTTCGCCGTAAAGCCTGTGGACTTTCTCCCATACCAAATCGTTTAACTCCTGTTCGGAGTTTTCCAGACGCGGCGGGAACAGTTCCGACGGCAACAGCTCGAACGTCTCCACCTGATTCGCAATCAGGCGGGTATTGCTCACTACGACTTCATACGCCTTTTCCGCGCCCAGATACGAAAATTCTTTGAGCATTTCGTCCGTAGTCTTGAAGTAAATCGGCAACGGCTCGTTCGCGTCGGCGAATTTCTTAGACGCTAATAAAATGTGACGGTAAACCTCCTCCTCCGGTTCCTGAAAGTGTACGTCTCCCGTGGCGCAGACAGGCTTTCCGAGTTCCTCGCCCAAGCGGACGATAATCCGGTTAAACTCGCGCAAGTCCTCTTCGGAACGCGCCTCTCCGTTGCGGACGAGAAACGCGTTATTGCAAAGCGGCTGAATTTCCAGATAGTCGTAAAACGACGCGATACGCTTCAACTCGTCCCAGTCCTTATGTTCCGCGACGGCCCGGAACAGTTCGCCCGCCTCGCAGGCCGAGCCGATTAAAAGGCCTTCCCTGTGCGCGATAAGCTCCGTTTTGGGAATCGTGGGCATTTTGCGGAAATATTTCAGGTTGGAATCGGAAATTAACTGGTAAAGATTTTTCAGTCCGGTTTTGTTCCGCGCAATCAGGATAATATGACGCGGGCGGCGGCTGACTTTCGTGTTGAGCGGACGCAGTTTTTGCATTTCCGCGTTGATTTCCTGTAAATGATGAATCCCTTTCGCCCGTAACATGTCCCAAAACGGAATGAGCATATAAGCCACGGTCGCGGCGTCGTCGCTGGCCCGGTGATGGTTGAACTCCGGCAGTTGCAGACGTTCGGCAACCATGTCGAGCTTATGCTTTTTCATGTCCTGAAGGAGATTTTGCGCGAGAATGAGCGAATCAATATAAGTGGGCTGAAAGTCTAATCCGGCCTCGGCGCACCCGGCGCGGATAAAGCCAATGTCAAACTCGGCGTTATGGGCGGCGAGCGGGCGTCCGTGAACGAAGTCCAGAAACGCTACAAGCGCGTCTTTCGGGGGCGGCGCGTCCTTTAACATATCGTCGCTGATACCCGTCAGCGACACGATTTCCGGCGTCAACGGGCGTCCGGGGTTGACGAACGTCTGAAAGCGTTCCGTAACCTGACCGTCTTTCAGGACAACCGCGCCAATTTCCGTGATGGCTTCACGGTCGACTTTCAACCCGGTCGTTTCGATGTCAAAGCAGACGATTTCCGTCTCTAACGGCGCGTCCTGCGTCCCGTGCACGGCGATTCGGTCGTCAAGATTGTTGACAAAATAGCCCTCCATGCCGTAAAGAATTTTGATTTTCCCTCCGGCGGCGTGCCAAGCGTCGGGGAACGACTGCGCTACGCCGTGGTCGGTGAT
>JAFSOM010000431.1 GCA_017447005.1 Oscillibacter sp. | reverse complement strand
GTCGGCGTCCGTGCACTGATAAAGCGGGTAATTATCATCTTCATTCCGCCGGTCATCCTCTACGACGTACAGCGCTTGCCCGTCTACAATGCGCTTATCCACAATCACGCCGACGACGCCGGAACTTTGAATTGTGACGCGCTCGTATTCCTCGAACATTCGCGCTTATACCTCGATTTCAAGGAAATTATCAGGGATTTCGCCGCAGTGCGGGCACATCCACCCGGCGGGAAGGTCCTTGAACGCCGTACCGGGCTTGACCTCGTTTTCAGGGTCGCCGCGCAACGGGTCGTATTCGTTGCCGCAACCCGTGCAGACGTAGTATTTTTTCGGCGCGTAGGGCTTTTTCGGCGCGACGCGCTTCATCTTGACCATGGGCGGCGCGGGGGACTTCTCTCCGGTATCAAGCGCGGCGGTCAGTAACGGGAGAATCTCCTTGACATCGCCCACAATGCCGTAGTCGCAGTTCTTAAAGATTCTGGCGTTGGGGTCGGTGTTAATCGCCACGACGTAGGCGGCGTTCTGAATGCCTTTCAAGTGCTGGACGGCGCCGGAAATGCCGCAGGCGATATAGAGATTGCCTGTGAATTTCTGTCCGGACATGCCGACGTAGCGGTTGAGCGGGACATACTGGAGCGTTTCGGCGACGGGACGCGAAGAGCCGATAGTGGCGCCGGCGGCGCGGGCCAAATCCTCAATCAGTTTCATATTCTCACGTTCGCCGATACCCTTTCCGACGCTGACGACGCGTTCGGCCTGTACAATCGGCGTATCGGCGGGAATGCCGACGGTGAAGTCGTGTCCGTCCTTCTTGAGCGCGGCGACGAGCGATTCCACTTTATCTTGCGCGGAGCCGTCCTTGAAGATGATTTTCTTTCGGATACTGGTTTCGGCCTGACGCTTTACGGGCGCGTCGGAGGCTTTCCCGGCCTTGCCCAGAATATGCGCCGCGATAACGACGCGTTGAATCTCGTTCGTGCCCTCGTAAATCGTCGTGATTTTGGCGTCGCGGTAGAACCGCTCGACTTCCATGCCCTTCATGAATCCGGAGCCGCCGAAAATCTGCATAGCGTCGTTTGTGACTTCCAGCGCGATGTCGGAGGCGTACTGTTTGGCCATAGCCGCTTCCATACCGTAGGGGGCGTGGGCCTGTTTGAGTTCCGCCGCGCTGTAGACAAGGAACCGTGCGCAACGTAACTTGGTAGCCATATCCGCGATTTTGAACGCTACCGCCTGTTGCTGACAGATAGGCCGTCCGAACTGCACGCGCTCTTTGGAGTACTCAACCGCCGCCTCATAAGCGCCTTGCGCGATTCCCAACGCTTGCGCGGCGATTCCGATACGTCCGCCGTCGAGCGTGGACATGGCGATTTTAAAGCCCATGCCCTCTTTGCCGAGCAGGTTTTCTTTGGGCACTTTGACGTTGTTGAAATTGAGTTCGCACGTCGCCGAAGAGCGAATGCCCATCTTGTCGTAATGGTCGCCGAACGTGAAGCCCTCCCAGCCCTTTTCGACAATCAAAGCCGAGATTCCACGCGTACCGATACCGGGCGTAGTGACGGCGAACACGACGTAAGTATCCGCCTCGCCGCCGTTCGTGATGAAGATTTTGTTGCCGTTGAGCAGATAATAGTCGCCCTTATCTTCCGCGACGGTCTCCGTACCTCCGGCGTCGGAACCGGCGTTAGGCTCCGTAAGGCCGAACGCGCCGACTTTCCGCCCCGAACACAGGTCAGGGAGATATTTCCGCTTCTGTTCCTCCGTACCGAACGCGGCGATAGGGTATGTGCCAAGCGACGTATGCGCGGAGAGAATGACGCCCGTGCCGCCGTCCACGCGGGCGAGTTCCTCCACGGCGATGGCGTAACTGAGCACGTCCGCGCCCGCGCCGCCGTATTCGGTCTCGTAGGGCAGGCCCATCAGGCCAAGTTCGCCCATCTTGCGCACGGCGTCCCGGGGAAACTCGTTGTTTTTGTCGAGCGAAAACGCAATGGGCTTGACTTCCTTTTCCGCGAACTCACGCACTTTCATGCGCAGTTCCTCATGGGCGGGCGAGGTTTGATAAAGCATAGACGTTTCCTCCTTTTCGTTTCAACGCCCCGCGCAAGGGCGAAGCGGCGTCCGGTTGCGTGACGGTCACTGAGGAATTACCCATAGCATAGCCGAAAACGCCGGATTTGTCAATGAAAATTCCGCGTGACGGCGCAAAGAAACCGCCCTCCCCGTTTTTCGCGGGAACGGCGGTTGTTAATTCATTTTGACAGGATTTCCGTACAGAATGCTTTCAACGCCGGAATATCGGCGCGTATGGTGTCCCATGTGGTACGGAAACTGATGTCGGCGTAAGCGTGGGCTACCACGTTGCGCATACCGCGAATGGCTTTCCACGGCATTTCAGGATAGGCGGCGCGAAAGTCCCCGCTCAAATGTCCGGCAAGCTCTCCGATTTGCAAAATACACATAGCGCAGGCGTTCCGGTAGGCCTTATCACGCGAAAACGCCTCGTAACTGTCGCCGAAACGCTGAACGGTTTCCTCAATATCGACGCAATAGGCGCGCATATGTTCCAAGATGGAGCGGTCGCGTTCAGTGTCCGGCATACAGCAAAATCTCCTCTCCCCGGATACGTTCCAAGAAACGCGGGTCGAGCGTGTCGGACGTGAGCAAATCGACTTCCGCGCCCAGCGTTTCGGACAGAGCCAGACGCAGAGCGGACAGCGCGAAAAACCCGCGCAAATTCCCCTGTTCGATACGTAAATCAACATCGCTATCGAGGGTAGCGTCGCCGCGGGCGTAAGAGCCGAACAGCCACGCGGAGCCGATACCGTACCCGACGCCCAAAACCGTTACGGCGTCGCGGATTTCGTTCAGGTTCAACACGCGTTTCACGCTATCCCTCCTTGCAATCGGCGGACAAGCGGCGGGGGCAATCCCTCATAGGGAAGGTATGACATGGCGCGAGAGTGCTGGGACTGCCGAATGTATATTAGTGGCAAAGTTTTAATCCCTCATAGGGAAGGTAT
>JAFSOM010000430.1 GCA_017447005.1 Oscillibacter sp. | reverse complement strand
TGATAACTTCGTATTCCCGAAACGGATTGTCCGGTCTGTCCTCTTTCAGAAGTTTCGCCAACGCTTTGACGGAATCCACGCGGTTGAGATACCACATGGTATGGGATAACTCACGCCGTAATTCCGGCGTGGAAAACGGATACTTCTCCTGAGTACAAAGGGCGCGGAGAAACTTTCTGACTTCTTCCTCATGGACGAATTTTTTGCTTTCGTTGGTCGCAAAGAACTCGTTCAGGTCAAAGGCGTAATCGACGGTTTCCTCATCGCTCAAATCCACGCCGCGCCGAATCGTATCGTAAATCATGGGCGACAGTTGATAGGTGTACATGGACAGGCGCGGGAGATTTTCATACGGGTTGTATTCCTCGCAGTCCCATTTCTCTTTCGCGTCCTGTTCATCAGCGTAAGACCAGTTGAAAATCTGTTCCGTTTTGAACTGGTCGCTTGCAAGCTGTTTGAACGGCGTACCGGAAAGATACAGCGTGTATTTGCGCCCGATGTTACGGAACGCCCGTTCCGTGCGCATGGTATCCACGCCCTCCTGCGATTCGTCCACAATCAGGAGGTCAAATTCCAGACCTTTTTCTTTTTTACCGCCAATGTAAACTTCCTTCGCCATCCAGCGGAGTTTCTGGAAATCGCCGCCAAAATAAACGGAGCCTTTCAAATCCTGTAGGGAAATGAACGTCACCATACCCGGAAGGTTTTGCTTTCCTTTCAGTCCGGCAAGATATTCTTCACGCGTCAGGACGCCGGGATGGTCGCGCAAGGCGTCGGTTTCGGAAACGAAACATAACTCCCCGCGCCAGCCGATAAATTTTGTGAAATCGTCGGCCCACGAGTTTGCGATACTCGGACGGTTCGTAACGATAAGGACTTTCTTCAAGCCCATGCGCCGCACGAGGTCATACGCCGTCAGCGTCTTTCCGAAACGCGGCTTTGCGTTCCACAGAAATTCCGTCCCGCCGCTCTCAAAATACGCCTTTGTCATTTCCACGGCGCGGTTTTGCTCGTCGCGGAGTTCGTAATCGTAACCGGATTGCGTATCGTCCAGCCGTCTGGAAACAAACAGGTCAAACAACCTCCGGGACTTTTCCCCGTCGATGTGAAACCATTCCGTCCCCGCTTTGCGCTCCACGTTTTTACGCCGTTGCAAATAACGGTGGAAGTCATGGTCGGTGAAATAGCGTCCGCTCCCGTCCTGATACATTGCTTTGTCCTGCCACAACAACGCCCATGCAATATCAGAGGTATGGTTTTGCTGTTCAATGCGGTCATGGACGGACTGCTTTTCCGTGTAGCCGATTTTAGACCAGCCCTGATGAGGCGGGTAATAGGGATGGGTATAGGCGTAAATCATAGGAGTGACACGCTGAAACGAATGAATGTCAGGCGTATTCATTATGCCATCTCCTTTATCATATCTTCAATATAAGATATTTCTTCCTGATTCAGTCCATACTTTTCATATAAAGCGGTGTCAGTGAAAGGACGCTGAAAATTTTGGACTGGCACAAAAGAGAAACAATCTTTTGTGATATGTTGTGAAACCGCTTTCTGCGCAACGAGAAAACGGACAAATTTTGTTTTCAAATAGGTGATTGCGTTGTTTGCCTCGCTTTCGGTTTCAAAGCTCCCCGCAATCAAATACGTTTCAGTACATACCCATTGGGGCGGTAACAGTTCCATTGTAGAGAGGATTCTGAACTTTCCGCTCTTATCAGGTTGACCTGCGTGTTCGGCAGTAAGATATGAAATCATCACCTTGTATTTATCAATCATATCTACTCCTACGCTAATACCGTCCCTTTTGAACGGCCCTGCCCCTTTATTATAGCGTAGTGTAATATCGCCTGTATCTGTCGGCTTTACATTTGTAGCAAGTCCGAAAGGCTTTCTACTGGTGACTACTGTATCCATAGTCCGCTCTTTATGTTGGCGAACTTTTTTCACAATGTCAACTGCAATAGGATAACGGATGAACGTGTCAAATTCAGACAGATTCCGTTTAATTGTAGTTTCACGCCCGTGATAGTAATTCGTATACAGGCAATCGCCATTATAGCCTTTCTTCCTGACAAAGACGCACACGCCGCCAGCAACGTCCACATTAGGAAAACAATCTAACGAATTTGTCCAGTCAAGCAAGCGGCAAATATCCCTGTCATTGAGCATCTCTTGACGGAAATCATTCAGACCTTTTCCACCGGAATACCACTTCGCCGGGATAATGAGCGATAAAACATCCGGGTCAAGTTTCTTGACTTCCTCAATGAACTTGTTGTATATAGGCGACGCGCTTACTCCCGCGCCGCCGTCCTCCTGCTGATATGGCGGATTTCCGATAATGAAATCAAACTTCATAGCGTCGGCTCCTTTTTCTTTCAGCGAAAGATACTCCACGTCATGCCCTTTTCGCCAGTCATAAATATGACAGCGTTTCGGCGCGTCCGGCATAAAAACCTGACTGACCGTCCACCCGGAAATGACCATTTGCGGGTATTTTTCCAGTGTCCGATAGGGCGCGGCGTCCGTCAGACCGTCCATCTGCCACAGGTTCCACGCGATAATGTCCGCCATCGCTTTGCATTTGTCCGCGTCGGGAAAATGTTCCCAGCGTTCAGAAAAATGCTCCGCAAATGTCATCATGGCGTTTACCCGCGCTATGAGCAGGCTGTCGCCCTGAAACTCGTAGCCGTAAGACGATTGGAACGCCCGCGCCGCCCATTTCAGCCAGTCCGTTTCGTTATCGGCGTTCTCGCTGACGGCGCGGAGTTTGCGGTCAAGCAGTCCTACGCGTTCCCGGACGGGAACAGTCGTTCCGGTCGGCGCGTCGTAACGGCTTGCCAGAAACGGCCCCTCGCCGCAGGTAATTTCCATGCGCGTGGACTTGACGTAGGCCGTCCATGTGCGGTTTTTCGGGAATCGGACGCGCCCTGTCGCCGGGTCAAGGCGGTTGAACCCGTCCTTGCGACGGAACCAAACCGCGTCAAGGTTGTCGCACATCGTCCGGCATACCCACAGGGGCGTGTACACCTCAGCCCGCCGCCGCGTCCGCGCCGACTGCTGTTCGGCGGCTTTTTGCGCCCGCGTTTGGATGATTCCGGCGTTTTCGCCGCCTGTAATCAAGTCCGGCGTGATTTCGGCGTCAGGCGCGTATCGCGTCCCGCGCTCGGCGTAGGCGTCGGTCGCCCACAGGATGTTCCCGCCCGTGGACTTATCCGCAAGGAGCGGTTTCAGTACGCCCAACGCGTCCAAACGGGCGATTTCGTCCCGAATATTGACGATTTCCGGCACTGTCCCTCATCCCCTCACCGCGCCAACGGCTTTGCGGGATGACGTACAAGAATGTATAGTTTTTGACAGCTTCAAGGGGCATTTGTCACTGTTCACGAAAAGGCGAAAAATTTCACAATTTCCCTATTGCGTTCGCTATAAAGTTATGGTATTCTAACAGGAGCCGTATCCAAAGCGGCGATTCGCGGGAATGTATACGTTCCTGTAAAAAGGCGCGGTTGCAGTAAATGGACTTTATCGCAACCGCCTGTTTTCACGCCGCCTCCGCTTTCATCACTTTGAGAAACTTGTCCTCGGCGGTTTCCTTGGCTTTCGGGTTGCAGAACCCACGGAACACCAGCACGGTGTCTCCGGCCTGCGTTACGGTGACGCAATCCGGGGGACGGTCAGGGCGGGTTACGTCGATTTCATGAGGTTTGCGTTTCAAATATTGCTCCTTTCCCGGCGGTTTCCGTAGAAACCGCCGATTTCAATTACGATTTTTCGCATTATTCCTTTGGCATGGCCCGCTTCACCTGTTCGATGAAGTCCGTGAGAGCCGCATGGATGGCGGCGGCATCCTCTTGCATTTCCTCAAAATCCTCCGGCGTGACAAGCGACATCGCCTCCTGATTCTCCGGCGTGTTGAAAGTTTCCAGCCGCTTCCGAATCATCGTGGCGGTGAGGGTGAAGGATGTGTACAGGTCAGGGCCGCTGTGGTCATACTCTCTCTGAGGCTTCGGTTGCGTCGCCTGATACTCGGATACGGATTTGATTTTTCCCTCTGCCAGCAGGGTGGACACT
>JAFSOM010000429.1 GCA_017447005.1 Oscillibacter sp. | reverse complement strand
CGCGCCGCCTATTTCCGCATGAAACGGAATACTGACGCCCCTTATCATGTTTTCGCAACCATAGAAGGCGCCCGGTTCGATTTTCGTCACGCTGTCGGGGATAAAGACGCCTGTCAGCGCCGCGCAACCCGCAAACGCGCTCCGTTCAATGATTGTCACGCCGTCGGAAAGAGTGACGCTCATTAATGCCGTACATCTACAAAAAGCGCTCTTTCTGATTGCCGTTACGCTCTTTGGAATTGTGACGCTTGTCAGCCCCGCGCACTGAAAAAAAGCGGCCCGTTCAATGATTGTCACGCTCTCGGAGATTGTGACGCCTGTCAGCCCCGCGCAGTCGGCGAAAGCGCCTGTTCCGATAACGGTTACGCTGTCGGGAATCGTGACGCTTGTCATATTTGCGCAACCCTCGAAAGCCCGTTCCCCGATAACGGTTACGCCGTCGGGGATGACGACGCTTGTCAGTCCCGCGCAACTTGCGAAAGCGCCCTTTCCAATTTCCGTCACGCTGTCGGGAATGGCGACGCTTGTCAACCCCGCGCAATCGGCGAAGGCGGCTTTTTGAACGCGTTTCACGCCGTCGGGGATGACGACGCTTGTCAGTCCCGCGCAACTTGCGAAAGCGCCCTCTCCGATTCCCGTTACGCCGTTATGAATCTCGACACGGACAATACGCTCGCGTTCCGTCCGCCACGGCGTGTCATAAGCCCTCTCTTTGTCGTCCCACTGGAAATCCCGCACAGGCCCGGCGCCGGAAATCGTCACGACGCCGTTTTCGTCCAACGTAAACTTGACGTTATCGCCGCATTCGCCGCGCTTGACGATTTTCGCGGACGGCGCGAACCATTTTAACATATTCCACATGTAAAGATTCCCCCGTCAGTCGAATTGGAAAATCACAGGTCAGTGAAGGACTTGCGTAAAAATAAACTGTCCAAAAGGTTACGCCGCCCTAAGCCCTCCCCCAACAGGGCCGAGTGGGGGCGTTTCCCCCTCTGTCACTTCGTAACATCTCCCCCCGTTCCGGGGGGCGACTTGGGGCGCTTTATTCGTTCAGTCACATTTATTTTTCCTCAGTTCCTAAAGCGGAAAATCTTGTTCGCCGGACGACAGGCGGAGACATTGAGTTTCCGTCCGGCGGGGCGCAACAGGGGACGCCGACGAAAGCGTTACGGGTTCCGTCGGCGCATTTCAGGCCCCGCGCCGGAGGCGAACCGCCGCGGGAAAGGCGTACTTTGAGACTTCGGCGCCGGACGGGACGCGGGCCTCGGTCAGCGCCGTACAGCCGGAGAAGGCGTTCCGGCGGATATTGCTCACGCTGTCGGGAATGTCGACGCTTGTCAGGGCGGCGCACCAGAAAAAGGCGCCGTCGGCGATAACGCTAAGGCGGCGCGGAAGTCGGACGCTTCGCAGTCCGGCGCAGAGGCCGAACGCGAACTCTCCCATTTCCGTCACGCTGTCGGGGATGGCGATATGCGTCAGGCTGGCGGAGTCATAGAAGGCGCGCTCGCCGATAACGCGCACGCTGTCGGGGATGAGAACGTCTGTCAGGGCGGCGCAACCTTCAAAGGCGCCTCCGTCCACGCGGGTTACGCCGTCGGGGATGGCGATATGCGTCAGGGCGGCGCAGTCGCAGAACAGCCGCTCGGCGATTTGTGACAGGCCGTCGGGGAATTGGATTTCCGTCAAGGCGGCGCACCCGGCGAACGCGCTTTGCCCGATTGCCGTCACGCTGTCGGGAATGGCGATACTGGTCAGGGCGGCGCAGCCGTAGAAGGCGAACGCGCCGATTTTCCGCACGCCGCCGGGAATCGTGATACGGGAGAGCTGGACGCACCCGGCAAAGAGGTCGTCTTCAAGTTCGGTCAGGCCGCCGGGGAGTTTGACGGCGCGCAGGGCGGCGCAACGGTAGAACGCGCCCCAGCCAAGCGCGCTGACGCTGTCGGGAAGCGCGACGCTTGTCAGGCCCGTACAGGCCAGAAACGCGAAGGTTTCGATTCGCGTCACGCTGTCGGGAATGCGGAGTTCCGTCAGGGCGGCGCAACCGGAAAACGCGCTCTTGCCGATTGCGCTCACGCCGTCCGGAATGACGACACTTGTCAGGGCGGCGCAGCCGGAAAACGCGCTCTTGCCGATTGCGGTCACGCCGTCCGGAATGACGACACTTGTCAGGGCGGCGCAGCCGCGGAAGGCCGCCGCGCCAATCGCGCCGACGCTGTCGGGAATCGTGACGCTTGTCAGCGCCGTACAGCCACAGAACGCGCCCTCCCCCAGAGAGGTCACGCCGTCCTGAATGACGACACGCGCAATTTCCGGGCGTTCCGTCTCCCACGGCGCGTGATAGGCCTCCGCGTCCCGGTTCCAGACACAATCCCGCATGGGTCCGGCGCCGGAAAGCGTCAGGACGCCGTTTTCGTCCAGCGTATAGCGGATGTTATCGCCCCACGCGCCGCGCTTGACGCGCTTGGCGGACGATTGAGCGGCGTTTTCCATCGGAATGCCCCCCTGTCAGTTGAAATGGAAAATTTTGTTCGCCAGCCGGTAGACGGAGACATCGAGTTTCCGTCCGGCGGGGCCGGGGAGGTTCAGGAACACGCCGAACATCCCGTAGCGCAGGCGGCGGTACTCCCAAGGGTGATGTTTGCGGATATACGCCCAGAGTTCGCGCTTCTTTTCGAGGTGTTCCGGCGTCCCGGCGACAATCAGTAAGGCCGTCGTGACCGCGGTTATCATGTCGTGGTATTTGAGAATCGTTTTCCGTTGCTTATGGTTGCGGATGTGTTCAAGGTCAACCTGTTCCATCATGAGCTTGTTCACTAAAATCTGCTGGTCGATACGCTTTATCATCGTCTGTTCCTGTACGGACTGCCCCTCGCGCCCGATATAGTAATGGTACAGGTCGACGTTGATATAGTACAGCGTCTTGACTTTCGCCAGCGGTACGGAACAGTAGAGGTTGTCGACGTAGAACGTATGCTCGGGGAGTTGTAACGAACTGTGGCGCAGGACTTCCGTCCGGTAAATCATGGAGTGCATGAGCAGATTTTCCCACTTGCGGAAATGTCCGACATCGTTCCACGTCAGGACGCGGTTTTCGGGCAAGGCGTGGGCGTAGCGAATGGCGCGGCGCTGTCCCACGTCGGCCTTGTCGTAGATATAGTTGCTGATAACCAAATCCACGGGCTTTTCCGTCTTGGCAAAGTCGCGCAGACGGTCAAGAATCACGCGCAGGGCGTCGGGGTCTACCCAATCGTCGCTGTCAACGACTTTGAAGTACAGCCCGGTCGCGTTACGCAGTCCGGTGGTGACGGCCCCGCCGTGGCCCTTGTTCTCCTGATGAATCGCCCGGATAATGTCCGGATGTTCGGCGGCCAGACGGTCGGCTATGGCCGCGGTATCGTCCTTGGAGCCGTCGTCTACGATGAGAATTTCCACGTCGTCGCCGCCCGTCAGGAGCGTCTCGATACAGTGTTCCATATAGGCCTGTGAGTTATAGCAGGGCGTCGCCACGCTTAACAATTTCATAGTTTTGACAACCTCTCTGTATACGGTATTTTTCGCGGGAGTAACGCCTATCAGAATAACAGCTTTTCGCGGGAAATGCAAGGGGAATTTCCGGGAAGCGCTTGATTCGTATTTTGGCAATTTGCGCGTAATGAAACCCCTCCCCCGAACCGGGAAAGGGGTCTTTTTCGTCTCCGCCGTTCAAGCGGAAAACTTCCGCCTAAGCGGTTGCGCCGTCCTTGTCGCCCCCCGGAACGG
>JAFSOM010000428.1 GCA_017447005.1 Oscillibacter sp. | reverse complement strand
ATCAAGTCTGGAAAGCGTCCATGGATGCCGTAGAGCGCGACTATTTCCGTCTGCTGGAACTCGGCGCCCAGCCCCAAGAGGCAAGAAGCATTCTTCCGAACAGTCTCAAAACGGAACTCGTCATTACCATGAACCTGCGGGAGTGGCGGCACTTTTTCCGCTTACGTACCGCCGCCGCCGCGCATCCGCAAATGCGGCAGACCGCCTCGGCGCTCCTGCGTGACTTTAAAGCCCGCGTCCCCGTCATGTTCGACGACATTGCCGCCAATGAACAGTAACAACATCCCGGAGGCGTCCGCGGGTTACGGCGTCCCGCAAGCGTGGGCGGCGCTGATGTCGCCCGACGCCTTACGCCGCGCCGACGAGTTGGCGCAACGCGCCGCCGAACGCCGTGACGCCGGGGAAAACGTCCTCCCGCCGCAAGCGCTGATTTTCCGCGCCCTGCAACTCACGCCGCCCGATACTGTCCGGTGCGTGATACTCGGTCAGGACCCCTATCATACGCCCGGCGTCGCCAATGGTCTCGCGTTCTCCGCGAATCCCGGTTGTAAAGTCCCTCCGTCGTTGCGGAACATCTTCAAGGAATTGTCGGCGGATTTAGGCTGTCCCATGCCGACAAGTCCCGATTTGACGCCGTGGGCCGCGCAAGGCGTCCTACTGCTCAACGCGACCTTGACAGTACGCGCCGGAGCCGCGGGAAGTCACGCCGACTGGGGATGGCAGTCCGTCACGGGGGAGATTCTGCGCGTCTGTCAGGCGTTGCCGCAAGCGGTGATGTTCCTGTTGTGGGGGCGTCATGCGCAAAACGCCGCGCAAAAAGCCGGAATCCCGCTCACGGCATGGAATCATAACTTGTCTGAACATCCGGACGCGGCGGAATCGCGTCTTTCGTCGGGCGGCGCGGACTTGTCCGGACAAGTTTCCGGCGTCAAATGCGCGTTACGCTCTAGTCATCCTTCCCCGCTCGGCGTGTCGAAAGGAAGTCCGACGTTTCCCGCGTTCCTTGGAAGCCGTCCGTTTTCCAAAACCAATGACTTCTTACGCGCTTTCGGCTCTCCCGAAATTTCATGGCCCCTCCCGTGACGTTCGCGTCCGAACGCTTGCGCAGTTTCTTGAATGTTACGTACCCGCGCCGTCACGAAAACGCCCGGAGCGCGTCGGGCCAGCCGGTGAAATGTTCGTCGGCAAGGGCGCGCAACGCGTCCCACTGGTCTGCGCCCTGCGGGTCGTACATCCCCACGCCGTAGAAACCCGCCTGTTTCGCGGTGTTCATGGCTATATTGGAATCCTCATAGACGGCGATTTCCGACGGAGACGCGCCCAGACGCCGCGCCGCCTCCAAGTATACGTCGGGACGGTCTTTGCCCGCGCCCACGTCCATACAGCTCAACAGAAAATCAAAATATTCCCGTAGGCCCAAGCGTTTCAGACAGGCGTCCATGAGTTCGACGCTCGTACCCGACGCTACCGCCATACGCACGCCGCGCCGCTTGAGGGCGTCCAGATACGCCGCCGCGCCGTCTTTGGCGGGAATGCTCTCCCGGTAACGCCTACCCATCACGTCGGCGAAATACGCGGCGGCCTCTTCGGGGGAATCCGAAAATCCGAACCGCTCAATGATAATCCGGCAAGCGGGCGCAATGCTCATAGGCTTGATAAACTCCAGCGTGTCGGCGACGGTCTGCGGGTCGGTGACGCCCCGGGCGTTGAGAAAGTCGCGCTCCTCGCCCTGCCAGTAGGGCATGGAATCGACTAAAGTGCCGTCAAAATCGAAAATCGCGTATTGTTTGTTCATAGTCAGCCTCATTTCCCGCGCTGTGCGCGTAATTTTTTTCCGTTGATTCAGGGCTTACAGCGTCCGCAAGGCTCGTAACCCTGCGCAATCAATTCTTCCCGCGTCCCGACGTACTCCCGCCGCACGTTCGCTTTCATATTCACCGCGCTGGAACAGTCGGGGTAGTGGAACTTTCGCGTGTTCGTGTTGAGAATGTACGTGACGGCATTCGCGTCGGCGGCGGTATCGGTATCGGTATCGGCGTCGGGAATCTCGTCGGCGCGGATACTCTCGCCCGTGGCGTAATCAATCACAATCCCCGGCTGGACGTTGTAGCAGTAGACGTTGAACAATACGCCCTCGCCCTTGTCCTCTACCGATATGGCCTCCATCTGCACGCCGTGCGCTACCAGATTATCGCCGTCGAACACGGGCGTGACGCGATAGAGTACGTGGTTCCCGGTTTCTTTGACGTAGTCCGCCGTCAGATTCTCAAACGGCAACATCCCCTGCACGTTCAGATAGCGCGTGCCCGTGATGAGATTTTGTTTGTTCGCGTTCTCGGCGGTCAACTGGTAGCCAATCAGATGACAACGGTTATAAAGATACTTCCCATCCACGATGTCATACTGTACGGTTTGCCATCCCGACGGCTTGACCTGTCCAATCGCGCCGCGCTTTTCCGTGGGCATGAGGTCAAGTCCGACGTTCGCGTAAGCCGCCCCGCAACGGCCTAACGAATCCAGTTCCGCGTACTCCTCAAACGAACGGGCCGGGAGATTGTCAACGTCAAAATCAGGCGCGTTATCGTTCAGGGCTACGTAAGCCTCCCCGGAATACTCAGGAATCGTGTAAACCTGTCCGGTATGGGCGTCGGTGATTTGGAAAAAGCCCTCTAATTCGTCCTGCGGCTCGTCGTCAACTTCGCCCTGCTGACCGTCAAGGGCGGGTTGCGGTTCGTCCGGGACGGTCTGCGGCGGATTATCGCGGCCCATCGTCTGATTCTGCGACGGCGTCAGGCCGGAATCCGGCGTCGGGGCCGTTCGGGGCTGACAGGCCGCGAGCGTCAGGCATAAAGCTAGACAGAGCGCGAACAGCGCCGGGAGTCCATTTCTTTTACGCACGGTCAAAGACCTCCTTCGTAATTTTTTCGTGGGAAGAACCGGGAAATTCCTCCGTTTCAATCAGCGTCCAAACGGGCGCGGACAAGTCCAAGTCAAAGCGCGTGTCCGACGGGTACGCCCGGTTCCAATGGAACAGTATCACGCGCTCCACGCGTTCCAGTACGGGAAGTACGGGCGCGTTTTCGACAAAACAAAAGTCCCCGTCGTCGGCTTTTTCCAGAAAGTTTTCGTCAACCGTAATGCGTCCGTCGTCGGCGTCGGCGAACTGCTTGCGCGAATAGGCGTTCATCCACAGACGCGAACGCGCCGTAAGTTCGAGTATCCGCGCCCGGAGAACCCTGTCCTGACTTTGCCGACGGTGATTGAACATCATCCCGCCGCCGTCGTCAATGACCGCGATAATCTGCATACGCTATCCCTCCTTACGTTCCGTCGATTTTTCCGCGTCCGGGGGCGGATTTTCTCGCGCTTCCGTTCGGGCGTCCGGTTGCGTTTCCGCGTCCGGCTCCTCCCACGCTTCCATAGTCCCCACAAGACGGCAAATCGGCTTGCCCTGACCGTAAAACTTCTCCTCGTAATCGGTCATGATTCCGACGGGGCCGTTGACGTGCAAATCCCGCGTGACTTCCGAGAGCGCGAACCCGTAGCGCGGGAGTTCCTGTAACGAGAAGTCGAACAAGTCGACATTATCGGTTTTGAAGAGGAGTTGACCGCCGTCCCGGAGAACCTGTCGGTAACGCCGCAGAAAGTTTCCGTGCGTGAGGCGGCGCTTGGCGTGACGGTTGCCGGGCCACGGGTCGGAGAAGTTCAGATAAAGTTTATCGGCCTCGCCGGGGGCGAAGTACAGCGGCAGGGCGTCGGCGTTGCCCGAGATGAAGTACGCGTTCGGAACGTCGAGACAGCGTTCCATCGCCACGACTAACGCTTCCCGCACGACTTCCACGCCGATAAACAGGGAATCGGGCGTCGCGGCGGCGATTCCGGCGGTAAAGCGTCCCTTCCCGCAACCGAGTTCGAGACAGAGTTCCCTAGCCGACGGCATCAGCTCCCGCCATTTCCCCCGGTACGCTTCCGGATGGTCAATCAGTTTCGCGGCGCAACGTTCCATACGGGGAACGAGATTTTTTTTCTTTCTCATGCGCATAAAGGCGTTCAACTCCTGTCCGGCGGGAGGCTCCCGCCCTGATAGGCCATAGTGTAACACGAATTACGATTTCTGTAAACGGGATTTTCACGCGTTGCGGCTTGCAATCCGGCGCGGGTACGTCTATAATCAGACTATCACGCAGTAGAGGAGAGGCGTTATGAAGATTCCGTGTTATTATGAGGACATCCACGCGTTGCACGTGAATACCATGCCGCGTCGGGCGTACTATGTCCCGGCGTCCCGGCGTATGGGCGACTTGGTGGAAAATCGGGAGGCGTCCGACCGTTTCCAGTTGCTCAACGGCGATTGGAAGTTCCTCTGGTATCCCAGTCCGGAGGACATCAAAAGCGCGTTCTATGAGACGGACGCCGATGTAGGCGCCTTCCGGGAAATCCCCGTGCCGTCATGCTGGCAGACGCAGGGCTATGACCGCAATCAGT
>JAFSOM010000427.1 GCA_017447005.1 Oscillibacter sp. | reverse complement strand
GGCATGGTTTCTCACTGTTTTGACGTGGAAACTGTGCAATTACGGGTTATCAATGGGGACGGGGCGCAATGGATTCAAAAAAACAATCCGAAAAACTGCCTGAGCGTATTGGACGCGTATCATAGAAACAGGGCGCTCGGACGCTTCGTGAAAAACGCGGAGCTTGCCGAACAACTGCGCCAGCTTTTATACGCCGGAGAAATTTCCGCCCTCTTGGAACGTCTGGAAACGGCGCTCAACGAAACGGCGGACGAACAGGAAAAAGAAGGGCTTGCGGAATTGCTCGGCTACTATACGGAAAACAAAGACGCGCTGACGGGATATTATCAACGGGGCGTCGAAATCCCTCCGACCAGTCAGCCGGGCGTCATCCATCACGCCCGGTTAGGAAGTATGGAAAGCAATATTTTTACCATCATTGGAAACCGTATGAAAGGCCGCCGCGCTTGTTGGAGCGTTCGGGGCGGCAATCATCTCGCGCTTCTCCTCTGTCGCCGCAACAGCGTATGCGCGGAGGATTTATTCGCGGAATTGCCGACGCTGCCCAAAGACGAACCGGAAGAGCCGGAGGATACGGGAACCCCTCTGAGCGCCGCGAAAATCCCAGAGACGGTCGGAAAAGGCCCTGAATATTATTGTCACGCCAATCTTCCCGATGAAGTATGGTTGAAGCGTGTGACCGCTTACCGTTCCTTTATTGACTTGAAATTTTAACAATTCAACTCGCGTTTATGGAAAAACGCGGATTTCCGCTTGTCTGTCACTGAATCCTCTCCCCTAACCCTTTGCCAAGAAACTGTGTACACATACGTCAGCGCTGCACGAACTAAAAAACTCTTGACTTTTAGATTATTACATGATAAAATAAAAAAAGAATGTCGGTGTGGTGGAATGGTAGACACAGAAGACTTAAAATCTTCCGGTAGAAATACTGTACCGGTTCGAGTCCGGTCGCCGACACCACGGTGTGATTGTTTTATATAGCGGAGTAGAGCAGTTGGTAGCTCGTCGGGCTCATAACCCGGAGGTCGGGAGTTCAAGTCTCCCCTCCGCAACCACAAAAAGTTGCGATTTTTGATAAAATCGCAACTTTTTCTTTGTTTTCCGTCCTGAACAGTTGCAAGTCGATTTTTGCAACTTTTTCGGAAAGCCCAAAAGATGCTTATCTGATGCTTATTTTTCAAAAGCCGAAAAAACCGTGATGCTTATCCATTTTTTGGATGCCGTTTACAGGGGCCAAAAGATTGCGAAAAGCGCGTAGAAGCGGAAATCGGGAAATGGAAGCCGCTTTGTGCAAACCACAAAATTTAAGCCTGAAATTGCGCGGAATTTTTGTGAAATTCAACAACAAACTATTTTTCAAGCCTTCAGCCTCCCAGAACGGCTTCCAGGAACCGAAAAACCGCCGTTTTGTATATTATGCATAAAATCCGCGAAAAACCGCCCAAAAACTTTGGAAGACAATCCGCAACTTTTTTGCGGTATAATGTTTCCCGGACGGACGCCGGTTCCGTACTTTTGAAGGCTGTCGAAGCGCTTTTCCGGCGTCGCCCGATAGGGGTCAAAAAGTTCGGGGCGGCTGTCGCGGATTCCGATGCTTACGGGAAATCCAAACCGGCTGAAATGTTGCGAAATCCGAACGGCGTCCTGCGGGAGACCGGACGGGTCAAAAGCGGATTCCCGCGCTTCCGGACAGCGGCGCAGTTTGTCGCCGCCATGCGGAAACGCGGGAACCGGAACGCTTGCGGAACGGACGAAGCGTCCGTGCGGAGATAAGGAGGCGCGTAATGAAGGGCGACGCCCTGCGCAATCAGGTCATTTACACCGTTTTCCTGCGTTCCCATACGCCGGAAGGCTCGTTCCGTTCGCTTATCTCCGACCTTGACAGAATCCTCACTCTGGGCGTGGACATCGTCTGTCTCATGCCGTTTTGCCTCTCCGCGCCCGAATACGGCGCGGAGACCATGCCATATCCCTACTCCGTCCTTGACCATCGTCGGGTCAGCGCCGAATACGGCTCCATGGACGATTTCCGGGAACTGCTGGACGAAATCCATCGGCGCGGCATGAAATGCGTGTTGGACGTTGTCATGGATTCCTTATGCCGGGCGTCCGAACTTTATCGGCAACATCCGGAGTTTTTCTGTCCGGACGAGGACGAATCGCAAACGCTGTATTTGGATTACGGCAACCGTAACTTATGGGAATATCAGTTGGAAACGCTCGTCATGTGGGCGGAACTCGCGGACGGCTTTCGTTGCGTGTCCGCGCCGATGGTTCCGTTGGATTTCTGGGAGCGGGCGCGGCGGGAAATCAACGCGCAAAAGCCGGATTTCATCTGGATTGCCGAAACGCTGGATTTCGCCTCGCGGGGCTTTCTCAACCGTTGGAGAAGCCGCGATTACGCTTCGGACGCCGACCTTTTCCGCGTTTTTGACGCCGTCAGCGACGACGCGATTTATCCCGCGTTCCGCGATTATCTGGAAAGGCGCGGAACTTTAAGCCGCTATGTCGACCTCCTGAACTTGCAGGAATCCGGTTATCCTTCCGGTTATCGGATAATGCGTTATTTTGAAAACATGGAAAAGCCGCGCCTCCATTCCTTTGTCTGGGAGCGCAAAAAGCTGGC